>JBKGZE010000285.1:0-4014 GCA_046545735.1 Gemmatimonadota bacterium
CGTTGACGGTGGCCCGCTCCCGCGCGCATGTTTGGCGCTCGTCGGAGCCGCGCAACCACGGGAGCCAATGTCGAGCTATGTAGAGGTCCGATCGCTGAACGACCACGTCGGCGAAGAAGTCGAGATCGCGGGGTGGGTGGAGACCACGCGGTCGCACGGGAAGATCGGGTTCGTCGTCGTGCGGGACGGGACGGGCGTGGTCCAGTGCGTGGTGGTGAAGAAGCAGGTCGAGGAAGAGCTGTGGGAGACGTTCTCGGAGCTCATGCAGGAGACCAGCCTGACGCTCACCGGTGAGATCCGGGAGGACGCGCGGGCGCCGGGCGGGTACGAGCTCACGGTCACCGGGCTGAACGTGATCGCGGCGCCGGTGGACGAGTACCCGATCCAGCCGAAGGAGCACGGCGTCGAGTTCCTCCTCGATCACCGCCACCTCTGGCTCCGGAGCAGTCAGCAGCGGGCCGGGCTCCGGGTGCGGGACGAGGTGGAAAAGGCCATCCACGACTTCTACTACGACCGCGGCTTCGTGCGGATCGACACGCCGATCCTCTCCGGCGCCATCGGCGAGAGCGCCGGGACCCTGTTTCAGACCGACTACTTCGGCGAGACCGCCTACCTGGCGCAGACGGGGCAGCTGTACGTGGAGGCCGCCGCCGCGGCCTTCCGGAAGGTCTACTGCTTCGGGCCCACGTTCCGGGCGGAGAAGTCGAAGACGCGGCGACACCTGACCGAGTTCTGGATGTGCGAGCCGGAGGTGGCCTTCGCGGACTCCGAGGACAACATGCGGCTCCAGGAGGAGTTCGTCTCCTACCTGGTCCAGCGGGCGGTGGAGAACTGCGCGGACGAGCTGGAAATCCTCGAGCGCGATGTCTCCCTGCTCGAGCCGGTGAAGCCGCCGTTCCCGCGGGTCAGCTACACGGAGGCGGTGGAGTTCCTCCAGAAGGAGGGCCACGAGATCGAGTGGGGCAGCGATCTGGGCGCGCCCCACGAGGCGGCCATCGGCGATCAGTACGACCGGCCGGTCTTCGTCTACAACTACCCGAAGGAGGCGAAGGCCTTCTACATGAAGGAGAACCCGGAGGACCCGCGCACGGTGCTGTGCGACGACCTCCTGGCGCCGGAGGGGTACGGCGAGATCATCGGCGGCAGCCAGCGCGAGGACGACTACGACAAGCTGCTCCACCGGATCCGCGAGGAGAAGCTGCCGGAGCACGCCTACCGGTGGTACCTCGACATCCGGAAGTACGGCGGGTTCCCGCACTCGGGGTTCGGGCTCGGGCTGGAGCGGACGGTGGCGTACATTACGGGGAGGCGACACATAAGGGAGTTGATACCGTTTCCGAGGATGATCAACCGGTTGTACCCGTAGGGGGCTCCGGGGCAGGTGCCCCGGAGCAAATGGGCGCCTGGCGGCGCCAAATGGCCGCCTGGCGGCGGCATCTGGCGGGCTGACGCCCGCAACTGGGCGCCTGGCGGCGCCAAATGGCCGCCTGGCGGCGGCAACTGGCGGGCTGACGCCCGCAACCGGGCGCCTGACGGCGCCAAACGGCCGCCTGGCGGCGGCAACCGGCTCGCCTGTTGGCTCGCAAGGGGGGCGGCATGCGTGCGGAGTTCGAGGCGTTCCTCGGTGCGCTGCCGGGGCCGTACTGGGTGGTGGAGGAAAACTGGCGGGAGCCGGTGCCCGCGGGGCATGAGCGCCGCGGGTAGCCCGCGACCCACCCCACCTCCCGCCTGCGATCCGGAGCCTGTCGCCCTCGAGCCAGCCAGCCTCTCCGTTTCACGCCACCGGCGTGCGCTCCCGTCGTATCGTGCGCCAGTGGTAGATGTAGAGGGGCAGCCTCACCACGAGGAGCGCGATCGCGCCGGCGGCTTCCCGCTGCCGGCGGGACCGTACGGGATCCAGCGATTCCCGGGCCTCGCGGGCGCGCTCGTACTCGCGCGCCCAGCGGTTCAGGGCCTCGCGGGTTGCGGGGGCGAGCGTCGTGTCACCCTCCAGCCCCTCGATCCGCTCCCGGGCGACGGCCGCGGGCGGCTCCGGACCGTAGCGGATCCGCACCTCGGCGTCCGCGTCGGTCAGGACGTACGTCCGCAGCGCCAGGCCCACGAGCTGGACCGACCCGATCGTGATCAGGACGAGCCCGAGCAGGGAGAAGAGATAGAGGTATACCGGCCGGATCCAGTTCATGCTCGTCCTCCTCCGTCGTGTGGTCCGATCAGGTTCAGCCCGGCTCCGACGACTTCACCTGGTCCCAGAGCGCGTCCATCTCCTCGAGGCTGGCCGCTTCCAGGTCCATCCCGCGCTCCGCCGCCAGACGCTCCAGCGCCTCGAACCGCCGGCTGAACTTGGCGTTGGCGCCGTGCAGGGCGGTGAGGGCGTGCGCCCCCGCCAGCCGGGCCAGGTTGACCACCGCGAAGAGCAGGTCCCCCAACTCCTCTTCCAGCGCCTTCTCGGCGGCATCCAGCGCGTCCGGCGCCGGGGACGGCCGACGGACGGCCTGCAGGGCCTGGAGCTGCTGACGCACTTCCTCCAGCTCCTCGGCCACCTTCTCGAAGGCCCCGGTGGCGTCCTCCCAGTCGAAGCCGACGGCGGCGACGCGGTCCTGGAGCCGGTGTGCCTTGCTGAGCGGGTCGAGGCCGCGAGCGACGCCGTGGAGGAGGCTCGCGCTCTCGTCGCGCTCGCGCGCTTTCAGCGCTTCCCAGTCCTCCTTCTCGCCCAGCCCGTAGAGGTGGGGGTGGCGCCGCTGCATCTTGTCGATCACCGTATCGGCCACGTCGTCAGCGTCGAATGCGTGGCGCTCGGCGCCGAGGACGAGTTGGAATGCCACGTGGAGGAGGAGATCGCCGAGCTCGACGCGGAGCGCGCCGTCGTCGCCCTCGGTGATGGCCTCGACGGACTCGTGCGCTTCCTCGAGGAGGTAGGGGATGAGGGAGCGGGGCGTCTGGGCGGCGTCCCAGGGGCAGTGGGCCCGGAGGAACCGGACCAGGTCCATGACGCGCTCGAGGGCGTCTGATTGCTTGCTCTCCACGGGGGGCCTATACTATTCGGTCTTTGCGGGTTATGGCAATTCCTCGGACGCGCGCATGGATCGAGGTGGACCTCGAAGCCCTGCGCGCGAACTACGATACGATTCGCCGTGCGGTCGGCCCGGGCGCGGCGCTGCTGCCGATGGTGAAGGCGGACGCCTACGGCCTGGGCGCCGCGTGCGCCGTGCGCGTATTCGAGCCACTGGAGCCGTGGGGCTACGGTGTGGCCACGGCCGTGGAGGGCGCGGCCCTGCGAGCCTGCGGTGTGCGGCGCCCGATCCTGGTGGCGGGGCCGCTTCCCGGGGGCGATGTGGACATCGCGGCGCGGGCCCGGCTGACGGCATCGATCTCGTCGGTGGGCGGGCTGGAGGCGTGGATCGGGGCGGCCGATCGTGCGGGTGCGACGCTGGACTTCCACGTGGACGTGGACACGGGGATGGGCCGCAGCGGGTTCGACTGGCGGGATTCGGGCGCCTGGATCGGTGCGGTCCGGGAAGCGGCGGCCCGAGCGGGGTCGTCGTCGGGTGTCCGGTGGACCGGTGTGTTCACCCACTTCCACAGCGCGGACGCGGCGGACGAGGCCGGCGTTCTCGCGCAGTGGGAACGTTTCCGGGACACCCTCGTACAACTCCCGATGCCCCGCGAGTCGCTGCTGGTCCACGCGGCCAACAGCGCGGCGGCGTTTCGCTGGCCCGCGATGGCGCTGGACCTGGTTCGCCCCGGGATCTTCCTGTACGGCGGCCACCCGGCGCCGGGCGTGTCCGGGGTCCCGCGGCCGGCGCCGGTCGTCGCGGTCCGGGCGCGGCTCGTGCACGTGCGGTCGGCGGTCCCCGGCAGCACGGTGGGCTACGGGGCGACCTACACCGCCGTGGGGCCGGAGCGCTGGGGGACGATGTCGATCGGGTACGGTGACGGTCTTCCGCGGATCCTGGGCAATCGGGGCACCGCGCTGGTGCGCGGCCGCCGGGTGCCCATGATCGGGCGGATCAGCAT
>JBKGZE010000286.1:0-4009 GCA_046545735.1 Gemmatimonadota bacterium
GTTCGGCGAGATCCTGATCAGGCCGTAACCTCCCCGGCCGGACCTGGCCGAGCCGCCGGGCCTCGCGTCCGCGAGCCCCGCTCGGCCAGGCCCGATGGTCGGAGCCTCCAACGGGACCGGCCCGGGGTCCGGCCGGGGCTCCGGCCGGCGCTCCCGCCGGGCGGCCGTGCCGATTCCCCCCACACCCTCATGCGGCTTTTCCCCCCTTGTTGTGCGGCAATCGACGTGCGAGTTTTCCCGCGGCCGGGGCTGTCACGCACGCGTGAGCGAAACACCGAAGAAAAGGACGGTCGATGGCGAGGAACGGGGCCGGGGCGAAGGGTGGGACCGGGATCGTGATGCTGAACCTCGGGGGTCCGGAGACGCTCGAGGGCGTGGGGCCGTTCCTTCTGGAGCTGTTCGCGGACCCGGAGATCATCCAGCTGCCGTTCCAGAGCTTCCTGGGCCCGTTCATCGCGAAGCGGCGGACGAAGGGCGTGCAGGCGCTGTACGAGGGGATCGGTGGCGGGTCGCCGATCCTGCACTGGACGCGGGTGCAGGGGCGGGGGATGGTGGAGCGCCTGGACCGTCTGAGTCCGGAGACGGCGCCGCACCGGTTCTACGTGGCGTTCCGCTACATCGAGCCCACGAGCGAGGACGCGCTGCGTCAGATGAAGGCGGATGGGGTGGAGCGGGCGGTGGCGTTCACGCAGTACCAGCAGTTCAGCTGTGCGACGACGGGGTCGAGCCTGAACGAGCTGTGGCGGGCGGCGTCGCGGCTGCAGATGACGCGGGACTTCACGTGGAGCGTGATCGACCGGTGGCCGACGCACCCGGGCTTCATCGACGCGATGGCCAGGAAGGTGAGGGAGGGTCTGGAGCGGTTCCCGGCGGAGGAGCGGGATGACGTGCTGCTGCTGTTCAGCGCGCACTCGCTGCCGCTGTCGATCATCGACCGTGGCGACCCGTACCCGCAGGAGGTGGGGGCGAGCGTACACGAGGTGATGAAGGCGGGCGGGTTCGAGAACCGGTTCGTCCTGACGTACCAGTCGGAGGTGGGCCCGGTGCGGTGGCAGGGGGCGAGCACGGAGCAGGTGATCAAGGACCTGGGCGCGAAGGGGACGAAGAACGTGCTGGTGGTGGGCATCGCGTTCACCAGCGACCACATCGAGACGCTGAGCGAGATCGACGTCGAGTACGCGGAGCTGGCGCGCGAGGTGGGGATCGAGCGGTTCGAGCGGGCGCCGTCGTTGAACGGGGACGCGGGCTTCCAGGACGCGCTGGCCGACATCGTGCTACGGCACCTGCGGAGCGGGGAGGCCTGCACGCGGCAGTACGGTCTTCGGTGCCCCGGGTGCGAGAACCCGCAGTGTCGGAACATCCTGAACCCGGTGGCGCCGTACGACCGGACGCCGCTGAAGGCATAGATCGGGACGCGGGAAAGAGATGGTGGAGACCACGCTGGCGATCCTGAACGGCATCCTCCCTCTGGGCTACCTCCTGGTGCTGGTGGCCTACCTGGGGGTGTTCGTGGAGCACGGCCAGACGGTGGCGCGGGTAGCGACGCCGCTGGCGTGGGGGGTCGTGGTGGTCCACGCCGCCTACCTCATGACCAGCGCCATCACGTTCGGGCACGTCCCCACGGCGAACACGTGGGAGAGCCTGACGTTCATGGCCTTCGCCATGGCGCTGGTCTACCTGATCCTGGAATGGCGTCAGGGGGAGCGGTCGACGGGCGTGTTCATCATGGCCGTGGTGCTGCTCTTCCAGACGCTGTCGAGCGCCTTCGTGACCCATACGCGCGACGTGCCGGAGATTTTGAAGTCGTCCATGTTCGCGGTCCACGTGACGGCGGCCCTCATGGGCTACGTGGCGCTGACCGTCTCGGCCGTGTACGGGATCATGTACCTGCTCCAGTATCGCCAGCTGAAGAACAAGCGCGTGGGGCTTCTGTTCCAGCGGCTGCCGAACCTGGAGACGCTCTCGCGGCTGAACATCGGCGCCCTCGGCTTCGGCTGGATGGCGCTGACGGTGGCGATCGTCGCCGGCGCGGCGTGGGCCATGCGACTGGAGGTCCAGGGTCGCCTCGAGGGCAGCTTCCTGACCGACCCGAAGTTCCTCATGACCTTCGGCCTCTGGGTCCTCTACGGCCTCTGCCTCGGCGGCCGCTACCTGCTCCGGTGGGCGAACCGGACGCTGGCGGCCGTGTCGATCGTGGGATTCGCCCTCATGCTGGCGTCGTCGCTCACGGTCGCGCTCGTCCTCCGCTCCTTCCACGATTTCGGGTAGCGGCATGGATCTGATCGTCCTCGGAGCGAGTCACCAGACGGCGCCGGCGGAGATCCGCGACCGGATCCAGATGAACGCGGGCGATGTGGAGGCCTTCTGCGGTCGCCTGCGCTCGGAGCGGGACCGGATCCTGGAGCTGAGCGTCCTCTCCACGTGCAACCGTACCGAGATCTACTCGCTGGTCTCGGACCAGGACGCGGCGGACCCCTTGATCCGTCGCGCGGTGGAGGAGCTCAAGGGCGTGTCGTACCTGGGGAACGGGAAGTACACCTACTTCCTCCAGGGCCGGGACATGGTGCGCCACCTGTTCCGGGTGGCGTCGGGTGTCGAATCGCTGATGGTGGGCGAGCCGCAGATCCTGGGTCAGGTGCGCGACGCCCTGAAGCTGGCGGACCACAGCCGTGCGACCGGGGCGATCCTGACCCGTCTCTTCAACACGGCGCTGCACGTCGGGAAGCGGGCGCGTACGGAGACGGCGATCGGCCAGGGCACGGTGAGCGTGGCCTACGCGGCGGTGGAGATGGCGCTGAAGGTCTTCGACGGGCTGGACAAGCACACGGTGACGGTGTTCGGGGCGGGCGAGACGGGTCGCCTGGTGGCCACCCACCTGGCGGAGCAGAACCCGGCGAAGCTGCTCGTCCTGAACCGGACGGCGGAGCGCGGCCAGGCGCTGGCCCGGGAGCTGGGGGGCGAGTACCGCCCCATGGACGCGCTCGAGCAGGTGCTCCTGGAATCGGATGTGGCGGTGACGGCCACGGGTTCGACCGAGCCGTTGCTGTGGAGCGACACGGTGGCGAGGATCGCCCGGGCCCGTCGCACCCGGCCGCTGGTCCTGCTGGACATCTCCAACCCGCGCAACATCGACCCGGCCGTGGGCGACGTGGAGAACGTCTTCCTGTACGACCTGGACGCGCTGGAGGGGATCGCGGAGCAGAACCGGGGCCGGCGTGCGCGGGAGATCCCGAAGGTGGAGGCCATCGTCGAGGAGGAGGTGACCGCCTTCTTCGACTGGTACGACGCGCTGCACGTGGTCCCCGTGCTGCGGGCGCTCCGCGACCGGTTCCACGAGGTGGGGCTGGCGGAGGTCGCGCGGCAGAAGGGGCTCACCGACGAGGAGCGGGAGTCGCTGCAGGCGTACACCCGGGCCCTGATCAACAAGCTGCTGCACGAGCCCACCACCCGGATCAAGGGGATCGACGCCGCCACGGCGGCGGGCGTGCGCAAGCTGGTGGCGATCCAGGAGCTGTTCGAGCTCGAGATCGACAAGTACACGGATTAGAAAGCCCGGATCTCGAATCCACGGAGGGGATAGATGGGCGGGGTGGTGAAAATCGGCACCCGCGGGTCCATGCTCGCGCGCTGGCAGGCGGAGCACGTGGCGGAGCGCCTGCGCGCGCTCCCGGCGGGGCCGGCCGTGGAGCTGGAGTACATCCAGACCCAGGGCGACAAGATCCTGGACGTGGCGCTCTCGCGGCTCCCCGGCAAGGCGTTCTTCACGAAAGAGCTGGAGGCGGCGATCCTCGAGGCGGTGGAGGCGGAGCAGGAGGCCCGGGCGGCCCGGCGGCGCCTCGAGGAGGAGCGCGAGGAGCGGGAGCGGGCCCTCGACCGGCTCGAGCGGAGCCTGGGCAAGATCGCCGAGACCCGGCGCACGGCCCTGGGCATGGTCATGGACCTGGGCGACAGCATCGAGTTCGACTTCGACAAGGCCGAGCTCCGGTCGCAGAACAAGGAGCTCCTGAGC
>JBKGZE010000287.1:0-4003 GCA_046545735.1 Gemmatimonadota bacterium
ACCAGCCTCGCCTTCAGCGCCGACCGCGACTACAATCGGTTCCTGGTCCGCCTCAACCAGAGTTTCTACACGGTGAGCTTCGACCTGCCGTTGGGACTGCACGACCTCTTCGCCCCGTCGGTGACCGCCGACCACCTGGACCCGTACGTCGGGCCCGGGAACCCGCCCACCTACATCTCGTCGGTGACCTACGGCCGGACGTTCTACCTGCTGATCGAGTCCACCGCCAGCGTGGACGACATGCGGGCCTCGATCAAGGCCTCCTACAGCGCGGCGGTCGTGGACGCGGCCATGGAGGCGGACGCCACCTACGTGAACGAGCTGGAAAACGTCAACATCAAGGTCTTCGCCCTCGGCGGCGACCAGAGCCTGGCGGCCGCCAACTTCCAGGGCAGCCCGGACGCCCTGGGCGATTACCTCACGCAGGGCGCCGACCTCCGTACGGGCGTGCCGCTCTCGTACGTCGTACGGAACGTGGTCGACAACCGGATCGTCAACGTGAAGGTCGCGACCGACTACGACGTGAAGACGTGCGTGCCCGTGATCGTCGAGCAGCTCGCCAGCGATTTCGAGTCCGACGACGAAGGCTGGACCGCATATTCGAACAAGGGGGGCGCCGTCCGCCACCTCGCGGAAGCCGAATGCCTCGAGAACTCCGGAGGCGGCGCCTGCATCGCCCAGACGGATGTGGACTACAACGGAGGCATGCAGTTCCGTGCCCCGCTCGAGTGGCGCGACGGCCGTTCGTGGCAGGCCTTCTACGGCGGTCGCATCAGCTACTATCTCCGCCTCGTCGATGGCAGCCCGCCGCCGGACCCGGCCGACGCCGTGGGGATCACCATCGAAGGACCCGACGGCTCGATCCGCGCCAAGCTCCCCCTGGCGGTGATCCGGCAGGCCCACGACGTGGGCTGGATCTTCGTCGAGTGGAACCTCGACGAGAGCGGCACCACCTTCGCTCACGCCCCCGATCAGGTGATGCGCTGGACCAACGCCTCCGGTCACCCGGCCACCAGCGAGGAGATCGAGGCCGTCCTCCAGCGGGTCACGGACTTCCGCATCACCGGCGAGTTCTACTGGGGCCGTGACAGCGCCTACCTGGACCGCGTACGCATCCAGGCAGCCGGCGAGACGGGGGTCGGCGTGGGCTGGTGAAGCGGTCGGGGGCTGTCGGCCGATCGCGTCAGCCGCGGCCGGACCCGGCCGGAGCGGCGCCGGAGCGGTCGAGTGGAGTGGCGGAGCTGAGCCCGGGGCTCAGCTCCGCTCGAGCGCCATGGCGATGCCCTGTCCCACGCCGATGCACATGGTGCAGAGCGCGTGGCGGGCGCCGTCGCGGGTGAGCTGGTGGGCGGCCGTCGTGACCAGACGGGCGCCGCTCATTCCGAGGGGGTGTCCGAGGGCGATGGCCCCGCCCTGCGGGTTGAGTCTCGGGTCGTCATCCGGCAGCCCCAGCTCGCGGGTGCACGCCAGCGCCTGTGCCGCGAACGCCTCGTTCAGCTCGATGAGGTCCATGGCGTCGAGGGAGGTGTCGAGGCGGTCGAGGAGCTTGCGGGTCGCGGGCACCGGGCCGATGCCCATGATGCGCGGGTCGACGCCGGCGACGGCGGCGCCGACGACGCGGGCCATGGGCGTGAGCCCGTGGGCGGCCACGGCCCGTGCCGAGGCGACGAGGATCGCGGCGGCGCCGTCGTTGATACCCGAGGCGTTGCCGGCGGTGACGGTTCCCGAGGGCCGGACGATGGGCTTGAGGGCGGCCAGCTTGTCGAGGCTGGTGTCGCGCGGGTGCTCGTCGCGGGCGACCACGATCGGCTCGGCCTTCTTCCGGGGCACGCTCACCGGGACGATCTCCTGGGCCATGCGGCCATCTTGCAGCGCTGCCGCGGCCTTCTCCTGGCTCCGGAGGGCGAACCGGTCCTGGTCCTCGCGGCCGATGGCGAACTGGTCGGCCAGGTTCTCGGCGGTTTCCGCCATGGCGTCGGTGCCGTACAGCTCACGCATCCGGGGGTTGACGAAGCGCCAGCCCAGGGTGGTGTCGTGCAGCTCCGCCTGACGCGAGAACGGCTCGGCCGACTTGGGCACGACGAACGGGGCCCGCGACATGCTCTCCACGCCGCCCGCGATGATGAGATCGGCCTCCCCCACCGCGATGGCGCGCGCCGCGACCGCCACGGCGTCCATTCCGGAGCCGCAGAGCCGGTTCACGGTGCTCCCCGGCACCGAGCTGGGCAGCCCGGCCAGCAGCGCCGCCATCCGCGCCACGTTCCGATTGTCCTCGCCCGCCTGGTTCGCGCACCCGAAGACCACGTCGTCGAGCGCGGCCCAGTCGACGCCGCGGTTGCGGTCGATGAGCGCCCGGATGACCTCGGCGGCCAGGTCGTCGGGTCGGACGGCGGCCAGGATCCCGCCGTAGCGACCGACGGGGGTACGGATGGCAGCGCAGAGGAAGGCCTCGTTCATTCGCGTCATCTCCCGGCTGCTCCCTCTCCGGTATGGAGAGCGAGCGCCATTTCCCTGTATTCGCGGAACGCCTCGAGCAGCACCTCCGACAGCCGGTCGATCTCGGCCGCGGTCATGGGTGTGGAGAGGGTGCCCGAGAACGTGTTGATCAGCATCAGCCCATTGTCGAAGCACCGGTCGAGGAGGGCGCGGATCACCCGCTGCCCGGCCGGGCCGACGTAGCACTCGCGGTAGTCGGCCGGGGGTCGGGGCCTGACGTGGATGCGGAAGATCGAGCCCGCGCCGGTGACAGAGAAGGGGACGTCCGCCGTGCGGATGGCCTCGGCGATCTGGGCCCGTGCGCGGTCGCCCAGCGCATTGAGGCGCCTCACCTCGGCACGGTCGAACAGCTCCATGGCCGTGCGGCCCGCCACCATGGTGACGGGGTTGGCCGAGAAGGTTCCGGAGAGCGGGAACGGCGTCGTGGCCGCCAGCGGGTCGAGCACGTCCATGACGTCCGCCCGTCCGGTGATGGCGCCGACGGGGAACCCTCCGCCGATGATCTTGCCGAGGGCGGTCAGGTCCGGCCGCTGCTCGTACCATTCCTGGCAGCCGCCGTGCTCGGACCGGAAGGTGATCACCTCGTCGAAGACCAGGAGCGCGCCGTGCCGCCGCGTCCAGGCGTGGAGCGCCGCGATGAACTCCCGGCCGGCCGGGACGAGCCCCACGCGGTGCGGCATGGGATCGACCAGCACGCAGGCGATCTCGGCCGCGTGCGCGTCGAGCAGCGCCAGCGCGCGCTCGGTGTCGTTGAACGGGAAGACCACGACGTCATCGAGCGCGGACCGGGGCGTGCCCTTCGCGACGGGCACGCTGCTCGGCGCGGCGACGTCCCCCCACGTCGAGGGGTCGGCGGTCTGGCTCACCTCGGCGTAGTCGTACGGGCCGTGGTAGGCGCCTTCGGCCTTGGCGATCTTCGGCCGCCCCGTGCGGGCGCGCGCCGCTTTCAGGCACGCCATCACCGCCTCTGTGCCCGAGTTGACGAACCGGATCTTCTCGAACGCCGTCGACCGGGCGCACATCAGCTCCGCGTACGCCACCTCCGCCTCCGTGGCCATCATGAAGGCGGTGCCGCGCCCGAGCTGCGCCGTGACGGCTTCCACGATGCGCGGGTGCGCGTAACCGTGGATGAGCGACGCCATGTTGTTCGAGAAGTCGAGGCGCCGCACGCCGTCGACATCCACGACCCAGCACCCTTCGCCGCGATCCGCGTACGGCGGGTGCGGGTGGCGCAGGATGGTGTTGCGGCTGGCACCGCCGGGAAGGACGCGCAGCGCGCGCTCGTATAGGATGGCGCTGCGCGGGGTCGGGGGGGTCGTCATGGTCGCTCCGGCAGGGGCTCTGCCATGGTTGCGCTCAGGCGATCGCGGCGCGCCCGGGTTCGAGGCCGTCGATGAGGCGGGCGCCGGTCCTCTGCTGGAGCAGATCGAAATCGACGCCCGGAGCCAGCTTCCGGACCACCAGCCCTTCCCGCGTCACGTCGATGACCGCGAGGTCGGTGTAGATC
>JBKGZE010000288.1:0-3995 GCA_046545735.1 Gemmatimonadota bacterium
GCCCGGCACCGCCCCTGGCGCCCCGCTCGCGTCGCGCAGGAGCTGCGCCCGCACCCCGCCGGGCGCGCGGGCGAGCTGCTGCATCGGCTCCTGCACGAGGTACGACGTGTACTCGCTCACCAGCCCGTAGCGGAGCGCCGTCCGCCGGACCTCCTCCACCAGCTCCGGGTCCGGGCCGTTCAGCCGGATCTGGCGCGTCAGCTCGCCCAGCTTCCGCGACGCCCAGAGCCGCGGGATGTAGCCGTTGGCGTCCGCCTGCCGCGGGAACGCCGCCCGGGCGGCGAACCGCTCGACCCGCCCGCCACGACGACCCCGCAGGCGGATCGCCCCCTCGCCCCCCTCGCCGCCGCCCTCGTAGCGCCCGAACACCACCAGCTCCTCGCCCGCGAACAGGTCCGGCAGCTCGCCCGGGTACAGCTCGGTCAGCCGGACCGGCGCGCCCGCCAGCTCCAGGTCGGTGAGCACGGGATGGCTGATCCTGGTCACGAGCGACGACAGCGCCCGCTCCACGTCCTCCCGCGGGTCCACGTACGCCGTGCCCCCACGTCCGGCCTCGCCCAGTCGGTCCAGGAGGTACGTGTTCACGTCGTAGCCGACGCCGAACGCGAAGACCCGCGTCCGCCCGCGCCCGGCCTCCGCCGACGCCGCGATCCGCTCGGGGTTCTGCTCCCCCACCGTCGGCAGTCCGTCGGTCAGGAAGACCACGATGGGCAGCCGCCCGGCCGGCGAGTCGAGCCGGAGCGCCTCGTCCAGCGCGCCGGCGATGTTCGTCCCGCCGTTCGCCTCGAGCGCGTCCACCCACCGCCGCGCGTCCCGGAGCGCACCGGCGCCAGGGCCGGACCAGCCGTCGCTGCTGGCCTGCACCCGGCTGCTGAAGGCGACCAGCCGGAACCGGTCGTCCTCCACGAGCGAGCCGAGCAGCTGATGCAAAGCCGCCCTGGTCTGCTCCAGCTTGGCCCCGGACATGGAGCCCGACACGTCCACCACCGCGGTCACGTCCCGGGGCGTGCGCGAACGCTCCACACGGCCGGGGGAGAGGGTGAGCATGAAGTAGCCGTCCTCCCCGGCGGGCCGGTGCGCGGCCAGCGTCATCCCGACGTCGTCACCCACGGGGAGGAAGACGCTGAGCTCGCCCGTCAGCTCCCCGGCCGGCGTCACCCGCAGCCGCCCATCGCGCCGCTCCACGTCCAGCGGGTGCGTCGGCGAGAACGGCTCGCCGTACACGGAGTCGGCGAGGAGAGTGAACGTGACCGGCGCGGAGTCCCGGTGGGCCGCGGCGTAGCGGACCTGGACCGCCTCGCCCGCCCGCTCGAGCACCTGCGTGTAGCGCAGCGTGACGCGACGCCGCTGCCCCGGCTCGATGGGGAAGACGCGGGCCCGGACCAGACCGTGCCCCGCGAGCTCGATCAGCGCCGGGTCCCGCTTCCGCCGGACGATCTCCTCGTAGATCCCCCGGGCCTGCTCCGCGTCCATGGCCTCGCCCCGGAGCTCCCGGTCGCCCTGGTAGAGCGAGAAGCTCGTGAACACCGCCTCGCCCGGCAGCGGGTACAGGTAATCGCCCTCCGCCAGCCCCCGGCCACGGTTCTCGAACCACTCCTCGACGACGACCTCCGCAACCCGCCCCTCGACGCGGACCGTCACGTCCGTGCTCAGCCTGGTCACTCCCCAATCCGTGACCCGCGGGAGCGGATCGATCCACCCCTGCGCCGCGGCCGGCGTCGCCACCCCCACCAGGAGCGCGGCGACGAGCACCGGAGCCAGCCTCTTCTCGCCATCGTGCGTCTGCATGGCAGCACCCTCCCTCGTTCGTGGGCTTCACGAGGGGGGGACGAACCAGGCCGATACTCTTGCACATCCATCCCGGACCGGGCCGTCGGCCGCGCCGCGACGAAGACCGCGTCCGCCGAAGGCCCCCGCGATCCGCGGCCGCGGAACGCCCGCACGCCTGCGGGGTCGAATAGGCCGCGGGTACCCCGGGCGGCGGGAATCCGCGATCATTCCTCTTGTCTCTTCCTTTCCCGGCGACGGAGCGTTGTGGTGGAGCGATTGAGCACGACGGCGGTCTTCGGCAGGCATGGCTTCGGCGCGGTCACCCACCTGATGGTGACCGCGCTGATCCTGGCGGTGGGCGCGGTGGCACCCGGACACGCCCAGACGAGCGCGGGGGACGGGGACCCCACGCCCCACAGCGACGCGCGGCTGGTCGCCGAGGCGGCGACCGTCGGGCCGGGCGAGCCGTTCACCCTCGGCGTGCACATCACGCTCGACGACGGCTGGCACACCTACTGGCTCAACGCGGGCGACGCCGGCAACGGCACGATCATGGAGTGGGACCTCCCCGCCGGCTTCACCGTCGACTCGCTCCGCTACCCGGTGCCCGAGCGGATCCCGTACCCGCCCCTCATGAACTACGGGTACCACGACGAGGTGGTCCTCCTGACCACCGTCACCCCGCCCGCCTCGCTCAGCGGCGACCGGGTCCCGATCCGGGCCACCGCCGACTTCCTGGTCTGCGCCGAGATCTGCGTTCCGGCCACCGCCGAGCTCGAGCTGATGCTCCCGGTGGCGAGCGCCGACGGCGCCGAGCGCGGCGAGGACGGCACAGGCGCCGACGGTGAGGGCCGGGGCTCCGGCGTCGCCGGCTCTCCGGACGGGCACGTCCAGCCCGAGCTCGTGAGCCGGTTCCGGAACCTGCTGCCGCTCGAGAGCCACGACTGGAGCTTCCGCGCCGCCCGGACCGACAGCGGCTTCGTGCTCGCCGGCCACCCGCCGGCCGGCTGGGAGGGGTCCCTCGACGGCGCGTACTTCTTCCCCTACGACGCCATGACCCTCAGCCACGTGGCCGAGCAGGACGTCGGCCTCGCGGGCGAAGAGCTGCGCCTCACGCTGACCGCGTCCGAGTACCTGATGGACGAGCCGGACGCCCTCGAGGGGATCGTCGTACTCCCGGAGGGTTCGGCGTTCGACGAGGCCGGCCACCGCGGACTGGAGGTGCGCGCGCCGGTGGAGACCGGGGACGTCGCCTGGGCCGACGCGCCCACCACGCCCCTCGCCTCCGCCCCCGAAGGGAAGCCCGTGAGTCTCGACGGCGACGCGGCCGGCGCGAACGGGGCGGCGGGCGCTGGCGGCGACCTGACGCTCCTGGTCGCCCTCTTCTTCGCCTTCGTGGGCGGCGTGATCCTGAACCTGATGCCGTGCGTCTTCCCGATCCTGAGCCTGAAGGCGCTGGGCTTCGCGAGCCGGGGCGGCGACCGGGCGGGCATGCGCGCCGACGGCCTCGCCTTCGGCGCCGGCGTGGTCCTCACCTTCCTGGTGGTGGCGGCCATGCTGATCGCGGTGCGGGCGGGCGGCGCGCAGGTCGGCTGGGGCTACCAGCTCCAGAGCCCGACCATCGTCGCACTCCTGACGGCGCTCATGTTCGGCCTCGGGTTGTGGCTCGCGGGTGTCGTGGAGCTGGGCGGCTCGCTCACCCGCCTGGGCGCCATGGGTGAAGGCGAGGGTCGGGGGTCGTCGTTCGCGACGGGGGTGCTGGCCACCGTCGTCGCCACGCCGTGCACCGCGCCGTTCATGGGCGCGGCCATCGGCGCGGCGCTGGTCCGGCCCACGCCGGAAGCGCTCGCGATCTTCGGCGCCCTCGGCGTCGGCATGGCCACACCCTACGTGGTGCTCTCCTTCTGGCCCGCCCTCGCCCGGAAGCTGCCGAAGCCCGGCCGGTGGATGGAGACGTTCAAGCAGGTGCTGGCCTTCCCCATGTTCGCCGTGGCCGTGTGGCTGGTCTGGGTCTTCGGGCTCCAGGTCGGCATGGGCGGCGCCGCGCGCCTCCTGTTCGGCCTGCTCCTCCTGTCCGTGGCGGCGTGGCTGGTGGGCCGCTGGCCGGCGACGACGATCTCGACCCGGCTCCGGGCCGTCACCCGCGGGCTCGCCGCCGCCGCCCTCACCGTCGCGCTGTTCGCCGGCGCCGACGCGGTACGCGGTGCCGCGCCGCTGCCCGGCGG
>JBKGZE010000289.1:0-3987 GCA_046545735.1 Gemmatimonadota bacterium
ACCCGCGCCTGCTTCGCGTCCAGCGGCGTGACCACCCCCGCCGCCGCACGCGTCTCCGCCAGCGCCAGGGTTTCCTCGGCCCGTGCCAGTCGCTGACGTCGCAGCTCGACCTGGTCCCGTGACCGCAGCACGAACAGGTACGCCCGCTTCACGTCCGCCTCCAGGGCCGTCGCCGCGGCGCCCACGTTCAGTGCCACCGCCCGGAGCGTGGCCCGCTGCTGCGTCACGTTGAACCACGTCTGCGGACTCAGCGTCCACGTCGCCACCGCCGAGTACCGGGAGAAGTAATACGACGGCGTCTCCGTGAATCCGATGTCCGCACCCGTGAAGCTCCCGAACAGCGCCGTGCCCCCGTCGTCGTAGCTCATTCCCGCGCTCACGCTCGCCTGCGGCAGGAACCCCGCGTACGACTCCCGCACACCCCAGGCGGCCGCGTCTTCGTCGTTTCGCGTCGCCAGGTACGCGGGGCTGTTCGCCCGCGCCAGCGCGAGCGCCTCGTCCAGCGTCAGCGTAGGGGGCGCCTGGGCGGCGGTCGGGCCCGCCAACAGGACAGCCACCAGCGCAGCTCCCGCCGCGCTCGCCTTCCTCCCGCTCTTCATCACCGCTTCTCCGTCCACGGTCTGTCTCGGGTCCGAACCCGTCTCGGGGCGAGGACCGTGCCCGGCGGCGCACGTGGAGTAAGACTATGTTTAACAACGAGATGGCAACGCGCATGGACTATCCTCCCCGCCCGGTTCCGGGGGGCGAGTGTCCGATTCCGAACACCTGCGCACCGGTGGCAATGGAGGCGCGCGCCTTGCACATGGTCCTGACATGGACCCACAGGGCAGAGGCCGAGGAGGAGCGATGGAGCAGCGGACGAAGACCCGCGGGGCGAGAGCTGCGGGCGGATTCATAGGCGGACTCGCCGTCCTGGCGGCGCTGGGGGTCCCGACGCCCGGGGGCGCTCAGGAGCGTCCGGACGAGGCGGTGATGATCGCGGCGGCGGTGTGGGTGCTGGACCAGCTTCCCGACGGCTCGGTGTGCATCGACCCACACCGTACGGGTCGGGGGAAGGACGAGGCGCCTGTGCGCCGTGTAGCGGAGGCGCTGGGCGCGGACCTGGCGACGCTGGAGCAGACGCGGGAGTGCGGGGACGTCATGGATCCGGCGACGTGCCGGCTCGCGTCGACGCTGCTGGCCATCGAGGCGCCGGAGATCCGGGGTGACGGGGCGCGGGTCAGGGTGTACGCGTGGTACTCGAGCGACTCACCCCGGCAGCCGGTCGGGAAGCGGGATTGGGACGTCCGGCTGGAGCGAGGGGCACAGGGGTGGCAGGTGGTCGGAGGAGGGTGAGGGAGAAAGGACGCCGGACGCGTTGTCGCGCCCGGCGTCGTCTCCCGGGGTCAGGCGGGCAGCAGTGACGGCTCGGTGGGGGCGGAACCCTCACGCCGGGAGTCGTCCTCACCGGCACCGGCCGTTGCCGCGGCCGCCTCACTGGACGTGACGCCCCTGAGGATCGGGAACTTCTTGACCAGGAACAGATAGCCCATGATCTCGGCCGAGATCAGCCCGATGGTCACCGCGAACTCGGGGAGGGCGGGGAAGTACGACCACTCCGGTCCCGGGTTGAAGGCGAACAGGTAGGTGGAGAAGCGGTACAGCGCGCCCGCCACCAGGACCACCGCGCCCACGCCCATGAAGAAGCCCGGGCCGGCTCCCCGATGGTAGCGCAGGAGCGCCAGGGCCGGGACGATGAAGAGGAGCATCTCGAGCTGGAACAGGAGGCTGTAGCCGTCGAAGGCGAAGGCCGCGCCCAGCTGACCGCGCCAGATCACATCCACCGTACGGAGCACCACGTAGAAGAGGAGCACCAGAGCGATGGGGCGAGCGAGCGCCCGAAGCATCGGCGTCTCCTGGGGACGCCGGAACGCCTTGGCCGAGAGGCAGCACTCGAGGGCCACGGCCGCGTAGCCCATCCCCACCACCGACACCAGGAAGAGGAGGGGGAGGAGCGGCGTGTTCCAGAGCACGTGCAGCTTGTGCCCCGCGATCAGCATCAGGCTGCCCAGCGAGGACTGGTGCATCGTCGGCAGCAGGAGGCCCAGCGCGATGAGCCACGGCATGGCCTTCTCCATCTTCGGCGACAGCCAGACCGCCAGCCGACGGAGCCGACCCGTCCCGCTCTCCTCCCACTTCTCCAGGAACGCCGGGCTCAGCTCGATCCACAGCACCATGGTGTACAGCATGATGCAGAGGGCGACCTCCAGGAGAATCGAGTTGAAGTTCCAGCTCGAGAAGGCGAGCGGGATCTTGTAGAAGTTCCAGAATCGCCCGATGTCGATCAGCACGCTCAGCCCGCCGAGCGTGTAGCCCAGCGCGCTGGTCACGATCGCCGCGCGCACGAGAGGGTGGTACTTCCCTCGGTTGGCGAGGTACACCAGGAGGGCCACGGCGTACCCGCCGCATGCCAGCGCCGTCCCCGTCACCACGTCGAAGGCGATCCACAGCCCCATCGGATAGCCATCGCTCAGGTTCGTCGCCGCGCCCAGGCCCGCAGTGAAGCGCAGACCCATGGATACCAGCCCACCCACGAACAGCACGAACAGGACGGCGAACGGCCAGGTGAAGACCTTCCCGCCCACCGGCCGCGCGCGCTCCTCCTGGTGATGCGCCGCTTCCTCCGCGTGCAGCCGCTTCGTGTTCCGGCTCACCACCGCCCCGAAGATCCCGAACAGCGCCAGCGGAGCGATGAATCCCTTGTAGATCGTATGCTGAAGCGTCTCCGTCAGCGACGGCGTCGACTTCTCGCCCACGTCGGGAAGCCCCAGCGCGGTGAAGGGGACCCCCGCCTGCGTCAGATAGAGAACCTGCGTTCCGCCCGCATCCTTCTCCCCGAAAACACGCGGGTTGTACTGCTCCGGGTCGTGGTTGATTCGCCGATGCGCCTCCGCGAGCATCTCCTCGCGGGTCCCGTAGGTCAGTGCCCCCGCCGGACACGCGTCCACACACGCCGGAGCCAGCCCGGCCGCTCGACGCTCCGGGCACAGCTCGCACTTCTTCAACTCCGGAGTGGCCGTGTCCCACTCGAAACGCGGAACGTTGAACGGGCACGCGATCTGGCAGTACCGGCAGCCCACGCACAGGTCCCCGTCCCACGTCACGGCCCCGTTCTCCCGCTTCTGCAGCGCTCCCAGCATGCACGCGCTCACGCACGCGGGATCCACACAGTGCATGCACTGCTCCTTCCGGAGCAGCTGTTCCCCCCAGTAGTCGTACCGCTTGATCGCCGTGAGCTGCGTCGGGGTCAGCTCGTTCTCCGTGCCGAACCCGCAATCCCCGGAGTTGGCCGCCGCACAGCCGCGCACGCACTCCTTGCAGCCGACACAACGGGTGGAATCGTACAGGATGGAAACAGCGTCAGGTTGCGCCGTCTTTGGCTCCCGGGCGAGCGCCCGGGCCGGAAGTGCAGCCGTAGCCCCTGCCGCCGCGATCGTCTGGATCGCGGTCCTTCGCGTAATGCCCATTTATGTGAAGCCTCCGCCCACTCGTTACCGACCTTCAGGTCAGTGCCGGGCCTCCCGACACTGCCCCCTCGGTCCCTGCCGTTGGTATCCGAGGGCTGTGCGTCTGCGACGACGCGCCAACCAGTCCTGCCCTTCCCCTACTTCCCGCTAGGCCTCACGGTGAGGTGTACGGTCATGCGCGTGACGCCACGTCATGAGCCGCTCTGCCCCAAGCATCGCGAAGGCGATCAGAATGAACAGTACGTAACCCATTACTTCCTCCTCAGGTGGCCTCTCCGGACCCGTTCCGGTCCGGCAGGTGACTGCCCCGGGGCGCGTCCAGCCGCCCAACTAACGGGGCCGGCCCGGAGAGGCCTATTTTCCTGATGATCGGGACCCTGGTTTGCCGGACCGGATTACCCGTCAACTTTCAACTACAGTAACAATTAACGGGAGTACATAGTTAACGCAAGGGGGGGTCTCAGGTCGGCCCAATGCCGGG
>JBKGZE010000290.1:0-3937 GCA_046545735.1 Gemmatimonadota bacterium
GGTCTCAGGTCGGACCATCCCGGGGGTCGCCCGCGGACCGCCTGGAGAAGCCGAAAAGGCGGCGAAGGGGGAGAAAACGACAAAAACCGGGGGCCGACCCGCCCGGTCGGCCCCCGGTTCGTTGGGGGAAATCCCGCTCGCCGCTCAGGCGCTACGGGCCATGTCCAGAGCTTCGGTGCGGCGAAGCGCCGCCTGCAAATCGTCGATCACTGCGTAGATCCCCACGAGCATCCCGTCCTCGTCGACGGGGAGCACCTCCAGCTCGTACTGGGCTTCCATGAGGGCATGGCACAGCTCTTCCCGCATGGTATCGCAGCACCGGCAGCGGGTCTTCGCCTCGTTCGGGCTCCACCGCCGTGACATGACTACCTCCCGTGGCAGGAGATTCGAGTATGGGCCGCGGCAACGCGTATCCCATGTTTAATGTTGCCGGGTGTTGACGAAAATGCAAGGCGCGGCGTCCCGTGCCCGGGCAGGATTTGTGACGATTTTCACACTCGCCCCGCCTAGATCTTTGTTGCGGGGCCATATAGATTACCTGGGTATCCGGATTAGTTGCCAGGTGGCCATCCCTCGGCCGGACCCCCCGCATCGACGACAGAGGCAGGAGACGAATGGGAGACGGGACGACGATCGACCTCATCCAGCACGTCATGGGGGCATCGCATGTATTCTGTACGACGGTGAACGAGATGTTGGAGCGGTCGCTGTCGGAGGCGAGCGAGGAGCAGCTGGCGCTGTCGCAGGTGAAGCTCCTGCTGCTGATCGGGCAGCCGGGTCAGCGCTTCAAGGTGACGGACGTGGCGGATTTCCTGGGGGTCACGAACGCGGCGGCGAGCCGGGCGATCGACCGGCTGGTGCAGCGTGGACTGATCGAGCGGACGGTGTCGCCGGAGGATCGCCGAGCCGTGGACCTGAAGCTGACGGAAGCGAGTCGGGGGTTGCTGGACCGGTTCGAGGCGGTGCGGAACCGGGAGCTGATGCGGATGCTGGGGGACTTCCCGACGGAGAAGCTGCTGGAGGCGCGTGCGCTCCTGGACGAGCTGTCGGTCCGGCTGGCGGAGCTGGAAACGGAGGAAGAGGCGCGCTGCCTGCGTTGCGGCGTGCACTTCCGCGAGAACTGCGTGATGCGGGACGTGCTGGATCGGGAGTGCGTGGTCTCGCGGGAGCTGTACGGTCCGCGGGATGATACGGAGGCGTCGGAGGTGGCGGAGGCGTCCTGAGCCGGGCCTGATGGCGGTGGATCGGGGCGTAGGAGGGCGGTGGGGGGCTCTGGCGCTCCTGAGCGGGGCGGAGCTGCTGGGCATGTCCCTCTGGTTCACGGCCAGTGCGGTCGCGCCGGAGCTGGCGGACCGGTGGGGCCTGGACGCGGCGCAGGCGGGCTGGCTCACCACCGTGGTCCAGATCGGGTTCGTGGTGGGCACGGCGGTCGCGGCCACGCTGAACCTGGCGGACATCGTTCCGGACCGGCTGTACTTCGCGGGCTCCGCGGCGCTGGGAGCCCTGGCCAACCTGGCCATCGTGATCGCGCCAGGGTACGCCTCCGCCCTGGCGCTGAGATTCCTGACCGGCTTCTTCCTGGCCGGCGTCTACCCTCCCGCGATGAAGATGATCGCCACCTGGTTCCAGTCGGGTCGCGGCCTGGCCATCGGGACGGTGGTGGGCGCGCTGACCATCGGGAAGGGGACGCCGTACCTGATCGGGGCCATGGGCGACGCGAGCGTCGGACGGGTGGTGGGGATGGCCTCGGCGGGAGCGCTCATCGCGGCGATGCTGGTCCTGACCGGCTACCGGCCCGGCCCCTACCCGTTCCGGCGGCGGCCGTTCTCCTGGGGGCTGGTGGGCGCGGTGATGCGACACCGCCCCACCCGGCTGGCGGTGTATGGGTACCTCGGGCACATGTGGGAGCTGTACGCGGTCTGGACTTTGGTGGCTGTGTACTTTTCCCAATTCTTCGCGGCCCGAGCGGGCGGCGGTGAAGTCCTCGGATCACTGGTGGGATTCGCCACGATCGCCATCGGTGGGGCGGGGTGTGTCCTCGCCGGCTCCTGGGCCGACCGGCTCGGCCGCGAGCGGGTGGCCGCGTGGGCCATGGTCGTGAGCGGAACCTGCTCGCTGATCATGGGCTGGCTCATGGCGGCGCCGGCCCTCGTGGTCGTACCACTCGCCCTGATATGGGGTTTCGCTGTCGTCGCCGACTCCGCGCAGTTCAGCGCGCTCGTGACCGAGGTCGCTCCCAAGCATGCCGTGGGAACCGCGCTCACCCTCCAGACCTCGCTGGGTTTTGCGCTCACGGCGGTATCGATATGGCTGACGATCGAGCTCGCAGGACGGTTCGGCTGGGGGCCCGCCTTCAGCCTCCTGGCGATCGGACCCGCTTTTGGAGTCGGGGCCATGCTGCGGCTGAAAGGCATACGTTTGGGGGTCGCCACCCAGGGGCCCAAGAGCGGCGCGTGACAAATCGGTGATCAACGTGCGGACGCGACGATGGGGTGCCTCGCTTCCGCGATGGGTTGCGCGACGATGCGTTCGCGAGTTCTTGCCGGTGGCGCCGGCCTTGCATCTACGGAGCGCGAAGCCCGAATCGAACACCGCACCGAGAGGGGAGCAACCGCTATGGAGTTCGAGACAGCTTCATCCGCCGTTCCGGCGAGGATCATCGCGATGACCGTGCTGGTCCTGGTCGCCGCGGGCTGTGAGACGGGTCCCGGCGAGGAGGTCCCCGTCGATGAAGCGGTGGAGGGCGCCGACGTCGAGCTGCAGGTGGCGGGGACGACGGATCAGACCTTCATCGCGCGGCTGTCCCCGCTCAACTCCGACCTGCTGGACGATTCGCCGGCTGGTACTGCGACCCTGGAGGTGACGGGCGACTCGCTGGTGATCACCGTCCTGGCCGAGGGCCTGCCGCCGAACATGATGCACCTCCAGCATTTCCACGGCTTCGAGGATGGAGCGGCAGCCCGCTGCCCGACCTCCGAGGCGGATGAGAACGGCGACGGGGTGGTGGACGTGACGGAGACCGCGCCCCTGGCGGGCACGACGATGGTCCCGTTCCACGACGAGCCGACGAACCTCGAGATCGACGAGCAGACCTACCCTCGCGCTGATTCCGAGGGAGCCTACAGCTACCGACAGGCGGTGGCGCTGGAGGCACTCGAGGCCGCCTTCGAGGATCGGTTCGGCGGCGGCCTGGCGCTGCAGGATCGGGTCGTCTTCATCCACGGTGTCCCGGAGGGAACGGCCTTGCCGGAAACCGTGCAGACCAAGGCGGGCCTACCGGCCCACGTGACGCTTCCCATCGCCTGCGGTGAGCTGGAGCCGGGCGCGGAATCAGGGGCTGCGGAGCTGCCCGGCCGTTGACGATTGGCCTGAGCTTCGTTCCGGAAGCCGCCCGCCGCGTCGGCCGCCCCTGACCACCGGCCGCGGGTGGTCGTGGGTGGACGGCGCTCGAGTGGCGGCAAAATTGCACGCGGCCGGTTGAGCGCGCGGCTGCCTTCGGCTCCGGAGGCGGCACGAGGGATCCCGGGACGGGAAGTCGCACGCATGACCAGGCTCCTACTCCTCCACGGCTGGGATCATCGCAACTACACCCGGCGAGGGTGTGGGGATGCGTGGGAGAACCGGTCCGTCCTGGTGCAGGGTCTCGCCCGGCATTTCGACGTGATCCGCTTCAACTTTCCGGGCTTCTGCGGGGAGCCGGACCCACCGCGCCCATGGCGGATGGAAGACTTCGTCGAGCTGGTGGACGGCATCGTTCGCCGTGAGAGCCCGGACGTGGCGCTGGGCTACTCCTTTGGCGGCGCCGTGCTGCTTGCGTGGAAGCACCGGAGCGGGGACCGTCGTGTACGCGGCGTCCTCGTCTCGCCCGCGATCGTGCGGCGCTACGAGGGACGTTCGGTGTCGCTCCCCGACTCCGTTCGGCGGGTGGTGCCCGACG
>JBKGZE010000291.1:0-3927 GCA_046545735.1 Gemmatimonadota bacterium
GTCCTCCGCCGCGTCCTCCGCGCCCCTGCCCACCGCCGCGGCCCGGCCTCCGACCCGCCATCAGGCCGCCCACGACGCCGGTCACCACCTGACCGAGCGCGCCGCCCGCCTTGGCCGGCCCGGCGGCCTCGCTCGCCCCCGCACCGCCGACCTCCGCCTCCACCGGTGCGGCCGTCTCGCCCCGCTTCACACGCTCGACCGCCTCACGGGCCGTCACCGCCTCCCGGCACCGGTGCATCACGATTCCCGCCGCCTCCAGCGCGGCGTGCGCGTTCGGACCGAACTCCCCGCTCACCACCGCGCTCACCTTCCGCTCCGAGAGGAGCTGCGCGGCCTGGACGCCCGCCCCACCGCTGGCCTGCCACGCCGGATTGTCGAGCGCTTCCCACTCCATCGTCTCCGGGTCCACCAGCACGACATGGGGCGCCCGACCGAATCGGGGCTCCAGCCCCGCGTCCAGATCCGGCGACGTGACCGTTACGGCGATCATGCTCATCGTGGATTCTCCCTTCCCGTCCGCAGTCGGTTCCCGGTGCCCGGGCACGGGTTCTTCGCCTGCATACTTGCCGGTATGGCAGGCTCGTGCGCCAAGCACATTGTAATGGTAGCCGTAGCGTACCGGAGAGGCAACACCCCTGGCCAGGCTGGCATGTCCCGGGCCACGGAGCCCGCTGGACAGAAACATACTTTCAGGTATCTGCGCCGGGCCCGAGCCGTGCCGGGCGGCCCGGGGCGGTCGCTCAGCGCTGGCCGCCGGCCCCGGCCGCGGCCACGCTGGGCGGGCGGGCGCGGGGCGCCGGATGGCAGGTGGCGCAGTCGCCGAGCTCGCTGCGATCCTGACGGATCCCTTCTTCCTGGTGGCAGGCGACGCAGGTGCCGTGCATCGCCTCGAGGTAGGATGGTGCGAGGCTGAGGCTCGCCTCGTCGGCCGTGGTCCAGCCGGGATCCTGGTCGTGGCATTCCAGGCAGGAGACCGCGCTCGCGGCGCTCTTGGCGTCGCCGGGGTCGTGGCAGACGGCGCAGGTCCGGTTTTCGGCTCGTGGTCCCGTGAGGTCTTCGCTCTGGGCCACCCAGCGCCAGTGCTCCGTGTGGTCGAAAACGAGGGTGGGGCTGAGCATGTGGCGATGGCAGCGGGAGCACGGCGTCGCCTCGTCCTGGGGCAGGGCCATGTGGTGGCAGGTCTGGCAGCCGGCCTCGCCTCCGAGGCGGTCCTGGTGCTCGGCGTGGGGGAAGACGGCGCTCACGCCGCCCAGGTCCCCGTCGATCCGCAGGCCGGCGCGCAGGGCGTCGAGCCCCGCGGCGGGTCGGACCGCGGGCTCGTGGGGCTGGTGGAATGGCGGATACATGAGCGCCCAGGCCAGCGGGAAGACGACGACGGCGATGACCGTCACCCGCTCGATCCCGCCGGTCAGCGCCGCTTGCGACACGTGCGACAGGGAGTCCCAGGTGGCCCGGAACCGTCCGGGCACCATCCTGCGCGGGCGCCAGCTGTCGCCGAAGACGGGGAAGTTCTCGACGACGACGAAGAAGACGAGGCCGGCGGCGGCCACCACGCCGGCGGACACCGCCCATTCGGCCAGGGAGGGGAAGTAGACCGCGCCGGCGTCGCGGAAGTAGCCGAAGATGCCCACGTCGAGCCGGTTCAGGGCGAGGCCCGCGGTGGCCGAGAGGGCGGCGAGGGTGAGCCCGGTGGGCGAGCCGCGGGTGCGGGGGTGGGCCACCAGAGCCACGGGGAGGGCGGCGGCCAGGAGGATCTCGACGCCGAAGAGCCAGCTCTCCCAGGTCCCGGCCAGGAGCGCCCGCCAGGATCCGCTCACCAGCAGGTTCCCCAGCTGGAGCAGCAGGTAGACGCCGAGGATGCCGGCGCCGATGGCCGCGAGCCGCATGACGCGGGGCAGATCGGTGCCCATGGCCGCCGGGGCGACGGGCGCGTCGGCGGATGGAAGGACGATCAGCTCACGGCGCGCCTCGGACGGTCCGAAGATGGGCTCGGGGTCGTACCACCAGGCGTAGAGGATCCGGACGAGCACGAGGAACATGAGCCCCGCGCCGATGGCGGAGAGGATGAAGAGGAGCGGGAGGAGCGGGGTGTACCAGAGCGGGTGGAGCCGCTGGGGCGTCACCAGGAAGAGCGATCCGAGGGAGGAATGGTGGAGCGACGACAGGGAGATCCCCACCACCACGACGCCGAACGCGATCCTGTGGAGGAACGCGACGACGCGCTCGGCGCGGAACCGCTCGAAGAGGGTGGGCGCGAGCTCGATGGCCGTTATGGTGAAGTAGAGCGACACGCACCAGAACACCTCGAAGAGGAACGAGTGCACGTTCCACATGATGAACGGGTGCCAGAAGCGGTGGGGCAGCCCGATGTCGAAGAGGAGGGCGAGGAGCGAGCAGCCGTAGCCGAGGAACGCCACCAGGATGGCCGGCTTGAGCAGCGGCCGGAAGCGCTCGAGTCGCAGCACGTAGACCAGGAACCCGACGGTGAAGCCGCTGGTCGACAGCGCCACGCCCGCCACCATGTTGAGGATCTTCCACAGCCCCCAGGGCACCGCGTCGCTCAGGTGGGTGGTGGCCCCGAGGCCGAACCAGACCCGGAACCCGGCCGCCACGAGCCCGGCCAGCGCCACGACCCAGAGGAGGTCCTTCACCCCGCGCGCCCGATCAGTCATGCCCATGCTCGCCTCCCTCCGGAGCGTCGCCGTTCTGCGCCGCCAGTTGCATCCGCCGTCGGATCACCCAGTTCACGCCCAGCAGGCACCCCGCCACGCTCAGCCCGATGGCCGGCGTCTTCTCGATCAGCGGCTGCGTGAGCGAGGGGATCGAGACCGTGTCCTCCGGCCAGCCGAGGGCCGTGAGCTCGACATCGGAGACGTAGAGCACGGAGGTACCGCCTAGCTCGTGCTCGCCCCAGACCCGGGGCAGGTAGCGCCCGGGGTGACGGGCGATGCGCCCGTGGGCTTCGTCCAGCAGCCGCTGCCGCGGCCCGAACTCCAGCGCGTCGTTGGGGCACGCGTCCACGCAGGCCGGGACCGCGCCCGCCGCCACCCGCTCGAAGCAGCCGGCGCACTTCCGCATGAAGGGCGCGGTCTCGTCCCACTCGTAGCGGGGCACCTGGAAGGGGCAGGCCAGCATGCAGTAGCGGCACCCGATGCACTTCTCCGGGTCGTAGACCACCGGGCCTTCCGGGGTCTTGGTGATGCCTCCCACCAGGCACGCCGACACGCACGCCGGCTCCAGGCAGTGCATGCAGCTCTTGCGAGCGTACCGCCCGTCCACCTCCACCAGCGAGAGGAGCCGCTCGGCCGACAGCCCGTCGGCCACCGTCGCCCGGTCGCGCTCCGCACGCCGCGGGTCCAGACCGTTCGCCTCCACGCACGCCGCCACGCACCGCTCGCACCCCGTGCACTTCGTCACGTCCACCAGCAGCCCCATCATGACGCCCGCACCTCCTTCCGCATCAACGCCTCCGCCACCCGGTCGCCCGCCCCGGGACGGAGCTGCCAGTGCACCGCCGAGACCCGGTCGAAGAAGAAGAGGACGATGTGGCTCAGCTTGCTGAACGGGACGGCCAGGAAGAGCGCCTCGCCGCTCAGTACGTGGATCAGCATCATGGCCTGCCAGCCCACCGGGTTCACCGCCGGGTGCGACGCCATGTAGCCGGTGGTGAAGGGGACGAGGATCAGCACCAGGATCGCGTAGTCCATGGGCCGACTCATGATCCGCTGCCGCGCGACGAACGTGCGCAGCGTCAGCAGGACCAGCACGCAGCCGATGGTGAAGAGCGTGAGGAAGTCGGCCAGCTCCTTCCCCATGGCCGGCAGGTCCAGCCCCGTGAACGCCTCCCACAGCGCCACGTGGTCCACCAGCAGGAGCGGCACGCCGATCAGCCCGATGTGCATCAGGAACGAGGCCGTCGAGAAGATG
>JBKGZE010000292.1:0-3907 GCA_046545735.1 Gemmatimonadota bacterium
GGGCCGGCGTCATCTTGGCGTAGCCGAACGCAAAATGGTTCCCCCCTCCGATGTGGAGCGGGTGTACGTTCTCCAGCCCCTTCTCCTGACAGAACCCGATGATCTCGAACGTCGAGATCAGCGTGGCGCCCGTTTTCTTCGCCAGCGGGATCGCATCCTGGAAGTGGTCGAAGTGGCCGTGGCTGACCAGGATGAAATCCAGGTCCTCCACATCGGCCACCTTGACGTCCGACTTCGGGTTCTCGTCCAGGAAGGGGTCGAACATGATCCGATGGCCCTGGTCCGTCTCGAGCGTAAAGGTCGAGTGGCCGTGCCAGGTTAGTCGAGCCATTCCTGCCTCCCGGTCCGTTATTCCGTGAGCGGCGCGTACTTGGTGGCGTCGAGCAGATCGTCCAGCTCCGCCGGATCCGAGATCCGGACGCGAATCATCCAGCCCTCGCCGTACGGATCGGAGTTCACCCGCGACGGGTCATCGGCCAGCGACTCGTTCACCGCCACGATCTCGCCGCTCACCGGCATGTAGAGGTCGCTCACCGCCTTCACCGCCTCCACTGTGCCAAAGCTGGCACCCTTCTCGAAACTGTCACCCTCTTCCGGCAGTTCCACGAATACCACATCGCCCAGCTCGCCCTGCGCGTAATCGGTGACGCCGACGGTGTAGACCCCCTCCTCGTCCGTCTTCGCCACGTACTCGTGCTCCTCTGTATACAGGAGATCCGCGGGCAGATCGGCCATCTCGCCTCCATTGCTGTGTTGGTTGGTCCGCGAGGCAGGATGGCGCGGCGCCTCGCGGCCGTCAAGCGGCGCCGGGCGTTCCCCGGCGCTGTGGCCCCCGGGGCCCGTCGCGGCGGTCGGGGTCGTCGGGGCCCCGGTCGCTTCGGTCGCTTCGGGCGCTCGGAGCCGGGCGAGTCGACGCGCAGGTCGACGGATCGCGCGCTGGCGGGAGTCGGCCCGGCCGGTTGAAGTCGCTCCGGAGCGCGCAGGGCGAGGCGCTCACGATGAGGAGCACGCCCGCGGCCCGGCAGGGCTACTTCACCTCCTTGAGCCCGGACAGGATTCCTATCAGTCGCTGGAGCTCGCGCTCGACGGTGGTCAAAGAGCTCCGGATCTCCTCATCCTGCTGCACCGCCGGTTCTTCCAGCAGGAGCTGGACGTGGCCGAGCGCGGCCGTTATCGGGCTGTTGGCGTCGTGCCGGATCGTCCGCACGAGCTCCACCATCTCTCGACACCGGGCTTCATCCATGTAGCGTGTCCCTCCTGATCACTTTCGGTGCTGTTCAGCCATGCGTAGTATATGCTCCGCCGCCTGACTCGTCATGGCGCAATCCACATTCCGCCCCCAGAACCCCGAGTTCCCATGAACAGCGACCGGCCGGCCCTTACAGCCCTGAGCGAAGAAGAGACGATGTTCCGCGACATGGTACGCCAGTTCGCGGAAGAGCAGATCGCCCCGATGACCATGGAGATGGACGAGGCGGCGAAGCTGGATCCGTCGCTGGTCGAGACCCTGTTCGAGCTGGGCCTCATGGCCATCGAGATCCCGGAGGAGCATGGCGGCGCGGGCGCGTCGTTCTTCACCTCCGTGATCGTGGTGGAGGAGCTCTCGCGGGTCGACCCTTCCGTGGCGGTGATCGTCGACGTGCAGAACACGCTGGTGGACACCTGCATCATGCGCTACGGGAACGACGACCAGCGGCGGCGCTACCTGCCGAAGCTGGCCAGCGACACGGTGGGCGCCTACGCCCTCTCGGAGGCCGGCTCCGGCTCCGACGCCTTCGCCCTGGCGGCCCGGGCCACGCAGGATGGGGACGACTGGATCCTCGACGGCACCAAGCTCTGGATCACGAACGGTGGTGAGGCCGACCTGTTCATCGTCTTCGCGAACGCGAACCCGGACGCCGGCTACAAGGGGATCACGGCGTTCCTGGTGGAGCGCGGCTTCGAGGGCTTCACGGTGGGGAAGAAGGAGAACAAGCTCGGAATCCGCGCGTCGTCTACGGTGGAGCTGAGCTTCGATCGGTGCCGGGTCCCGGCGGAGAACGTGGTCGGCGAAGTCGGGAAGGGCTACAAGATCGCGATCGAGCAGCTGAACGAAGGCCGGATCGGGATCGGCGCCCAGATGGTGGGTCTGGCGCAGGGCGCGCTGGACCACACCGTCCGCTACGTCCAGGAGCGCGAGCAGTTCGGCCGCCCCATCGGCGAGTTCCAGGGCGTCCAGTTCCAGCTGGCCGACATGCGGACCGAGCTCGAGGCCGCCCGCCTCATGGTCTACAACGCCGCGCGGGTCAAGGAGTCGGGGGCGCCGTTCCTCAACGAGGCCGCCATGGCCAAGCTCTACGCGTCCGAGGTGGCCGGGAAGATCTCGTCCACCTGCGTCGACCTCTACGGCGGCTACGGCTTCACCAAGGAGTACCCCGTGGAGAAGCTCTACCGGGACGCGAAGGTCGGCACCATCTACGAAGGGACCAGCAACATGCAGCGGCAGACCATCGCCAAGCTGCTGCTGAAGTAAGGCCAGCCCGGCGGTGGTGGTCGGCTCTCGGTTCTCGGTTCTCGGCGGTCGACCGCGAGCGGTCGGCCGCGAACCGAAACCGTACTCCCCTACGCCATGAACGTCGGCGGCACCCGGGAGTGGTGGTCGGTGGCCGCCTGGTAGGCGGCGGCCAGGCGGACGGCCTCGGCGTCCTTCCACAGCCCGCCGACGAAGGAGATGCTGACGGGGTGCCCGTCGACGAAGCCGGCCGGCGCCACGACGGTGGGGTGCCCGGTCAGGTTGGTCGTGAGGAGCACGTTCCCCGCGTAGCTGGGGGTGACGAAAACGTCGATGTCCGCCATGGTCTTCTCCATCTCGCCCATGAGCATGGTCCGGACCCGGCTGGCCTGGATGTACTCGACGGCCGGAATCATCCGCGCCTCGCGGAAGGAGTTCGGCCACGACCACGCTTCCTGTGCCACCAGCAGCTCGTCCCGGTCGCTCCGGGTCAGCTCGTCGAAGGCGGCGGCGGCCTCGGCGTTCAGCATGATCCGCAGGGCACTCACCGGCAGCCCGTCGGGGAGCTCGAGAGGCACGGGCTCGACCCCGAGCTCGCGCAGCACGGCCAGAGCCCGGTTCTCGAGCTCGAGCTGCTCCCGCGATCGCCGCCGCTGATCCTCGTCCCGCCCGGCCGGCTCCCGCTCGAACCCGCTCTTCAGGTACGCCACCCGCAGGGTCGAGAGGTCGCGCCCCCCGTCGTAGCGGAACGGAACGCTCCGGGCGGTCGGGTCCCTGCCGTCGGCACCGTGGATCGCGGCGAACACGAGCGCGCAGTCCTCCGCGCTCCGGCAGATCGGTCCGATCTTGTCCATCGACCACGACAGCGCCATGGCCCCGTGCCGGCTCACGCGGCCGAACGTGGGCCGCAGTCCCGTCGCGCCGGTGCGTGTGGACGGCGAAACGATGGAGCCCAGCGTCTCGGTCCCGATGCCGAACCCGACCAGCCCCGCCACCGTGGCCGCCGCCGACCCCGCCGACGACCCGCTCGAGCCCTGCTCCAGGTCCCAGGGGTTGCGGGTCTGCCCGCCGAACCAGACGTCGCCCATGGCCAGGGCGCCGAGGGTGAGCTTGGCCACCAGGACGGCGCCGGCCTGCTCCAGCCGCCGGACGACCGTGGCGTCCTCCGGGATCATCTGCTCCTCGTACGGCCGGGCGCCCCAGGTGGTGCGGTACCCCTCGGTCGAGAGCAGGTCCTTGGCGCCCCACGGGATGCCGTGCAGCGGCCCCCGGTAGACACCGGCCGCGAGCTCGGCGTCCGCCCGCCGGGCCTGGCGCATGGCCAGCTCGTCCGTCAGCGTGATCACCGCCTCCAGTCGCGACCCGTGCCGCCGCAGTCGCTCGAGGTACAGCTCCGTGAGTTCGACCGCCGTGACC
>JBKGZE010000293.1:0-3879 GCA_046545735.1 Gemmatimonadota bacterium
GCCAGCGGCCGCCCCCGCCCCCGCCAGTCCGCCCTAGCGGACGAGCCGCCGGTACTTGATCCGGTGCGGCCGCTCCGCCTCGCCGCCCATCCGCCGCTTGCGGTCCTCCTCGTACTCGCTCCACGGCCCCGGATAGAAGAAGACCTGGCTGTCGCCCTCGAACGCCAGGGTGTGCGTGGAGATGCGGTCGAGGAACCAGCGGTCGTGGGAGATCACCAGGACGCAGCCGGCGAAGTCGAGCAGCGCGTCCTCGAGCGCCCGGAGCGTGTCCACGTCCAGGTCGTTGGTGGGCTCGTCCAGCAGGATCACGTTCCCGCCGCTCTTGAGCAGCTTGGCCAGGTGGACGCGGTTGCGCTCGCCGCCGCTGAGGACGCCCACCTTCCTCTGCTGCTCGGCGCCCTTGAAGTTGAACCACGAGCAGTAGGCCCGGGCGTTCACCTCGGCCTTGCCCAGCTCCACCTCGTCGCGCCCCTCGCTGATCTCCTCGTAGACCGTCTTCTCGGCGTCGAGCGCGTCCCGGCTCTGGTCCACGTACGCCAGCTCCACCGTCTTCCCGACCTCGAGCGAGCCGCTGTCCGGCTGCTCCTGGCCCACGATCATGCGGAAGAGCGTGGTCTTGCCGGCGCCGTTCGGGCCCACGATCCCGACGATGGCGCCCGGCGGGATGCTGAAGTCGGCGCCGTCGATGAGGAGCTTGTCGTCGTAGCCCTTGGTCAGCCCCTGCGCCGTGATGACCTCGCTGCCGAGCCGCGGACCTTTCGGGATGATGATCTCGGCCGTGCGGATCTTCTCGGTCAGGTCCTGGTTGAGCAGCGCCTCGTAGTCATTGACCCGGGCCTTCCCCTTCGAGTGCCGGGCCTTGGGCGCCATGCGGATCCACTCCAGCTCGTGCTCCAGCGTCTTCTGGCGCTTCGACTCCTGCTTCTCCTCGAGCCGCAGCCGCTCCCGCTTCTGCTCCAGCCAGCTCGAGTAGTTCCCCTCGTACGGGTAGCCCGCGCCCCGGTCCAGCTCCAGGATCCACTTCGCCACGTTGTCGAGGAAGTAACGGTCGTGGGTGACGGCCACGATGGTCCCCTCGAACCGGTCCAGGTGCTGCTCCAGCCACGCCACCGACTCGGCGTCCAGGTGGTTCGTCGGCTCGTCCAGCAGCAGCATGTCCGGCTCCTCCAGCAGCACCCGGCACAGGGCGACCCGGCGCTTCTCCCCGCCCGACAGACTCTCCACATCCGCATCCGCAGGCGGCAGCCGGAGCGCGTCCATGGCGACCTCGATCTTCCGGTCCAGGTCCCACAGGTTCAGGTGGTCGATCTGCTCCTGGACCTTCGCCTGCTCCTCGATGAGCGCCTCCATCTCCTCGGCGTCCATCGGCTCCGCGAACTTCGCGTTGATCTCGTCGTAGCGGCGCAGGATGTCCCGCTGCGACCTGACCGCCTCCTCCACGTTCCCCTTCACGTTCAGCTTGGGATCCAACTCCGGCTCCTGGGGCAGGTAGCCGATCTTGATCCCCTTCATCGGCCACGCCTCGCCCTGGAAGTCCTGGTCCACCCCCGCCATGATCCGCAGCACGGTCGACTTCCCCGAGCCGTTCGGCCCGACGACGCCGATCTTCGCGCCCGGGTAGAACGACAGCCAGATCCCTTTCAGGACCTCCTGCTTCGGCGGGACCACCTTGCGGAGGTCCTTCATGACGTAGATGAACTTCGACGTGTCGAGGGCCATGGAATGCAGTGCGTCTCGCGTTGCGGGCATGGGGCGAGGTGACCGTCCGTCGAACGGTGCATCGCGTTGCCGGCGCACCGTTCGCCCGGGTCCCGTTCTTCCCCGGAGGAACGGCCCAATGTAACGCCAACGGCTGGCGGCCGCGAAGCCTGCGCAGCCACGATTCCCGCGGGGCCATCCGCGCGAGCTCCACGCAGTCCCCGCGCCGCTACCCGCCGCTACCCGCCGCACCCGCCGCTACCCGCCGCTACCCGCCGCTACCCGCCGCTACCCGCCGCCGCGGGCCCTGAGCGCCTCCAGCAGCTTGCCGTGCACGCCCCCGAAACCGCCGTTCGACATGAACAACGCGATGTCGCCCTGCCGCAGCTCCGGGGCGAGCGTGCGCACGATCTCCTCGGTGTCCGCGATGTAGCGGGCCGGCGTGCCGTCCGCCTGGATGCCCGCCACCAGGGCGTCCCGGTCCAGGCCCGTGTCGTCGTCATAGCGTTCGCGGTCGACCTTCCCCGCCAGCACCACCTCGTCCGCGGCGCCCAGCGCGCGCCGATACGGCTCCTGCATCTCCCGCCGCTGCGCCGTGTAGCTCCGCGGCTCGAACACCGCCACCACGCGGCGGGCGCCGAACCGCTGCCGGGTCGCGTCGATCGTCTCCCGCACCGCGGTCGGGTGGTGGGCGAAGTCGTCGATCACCGTCACGCCCCGGGCCTCGCCCCGGATCTCCATCCGGCGACGGACGCTCAGGAACGTCCGCAGCCCGTCCACGATCCCGGCCCACCCGGCGCCCACGGCCATGGCCGCCGCGATGGCCGCCAGCGCGTTGCGCACGTTGAACGCACCCGTGAGCGGGGTCCGGACGTCGCCCAGGCACTCGCCGTCATGGTAGACGTTGAAGGTGGCGCCGTCCGCGCCGTAGGCGATCCCGTCCGCCCGCCAGCGCGGGTGTGCGACGGTGGCGTCGAGCCCCTCCGGCTCCGCCGCCGCTTTCGCCCGGACCTCGCCCGTGACCGGCGGCCGCCGCTCCGCCGAGCCCACCGGCACGGTGGCCTCGCCCAGCCCGAACGACTCCACCGGCGCGAACGAGCGGGGCGCCAGCTCCCGCACGATCGGGCTCTCCCACCCGGCCACCAGCGTACCGTTGCGCGGGGTCAGATTGATGAACCGGGAGAACGCGAAGCGGTACGCCCGGTCGTCGCGGTAGATGTCGGCGTGGTCGAACTCGATGTTGGTCACCACCGCCACGTGCGGCAGGTAGTGCCACATCTTGGGGCTCTTGTCGAAATACGCCGTGTCGTACTCGTCCGCCTCGATCACGAACAGGTCGGAGTCCGTGAGCCGGAAGCTGGTCCCGAAGTTCTCGGCGACGCCCCCGATCAGGAAGCCCGGCTCGAGCCCGGCGGCCTCGAGGAGCCAGGCCAGGAGCGAGGTCGTCGTCGTCTTGCCGTGGGTCCCGGCCACGGCCACGACCCGACGGTCCCGCAGGAACTCCTCCTTGATCACCGCCGCGCCGGACGTGTACCGGAGCCGGCGCTCCAGCGCGGCCTCCAGCTCGGGGTTCCCCCGGCTGATGGCGTTGCCCACCACCACCACGTCGGGCGCGGGCTCGAGGTTCTCCGGGTCGTAGCGTTGGGCGTACGCGATCCCCAGCTCGTCCAGCAGCGTCGACATGGGCGGGTAGACGCCCTCGTCCGAGCCCGTCACCGTATGGCCCGCTTCCCGGAGCAGCCCCGCGAGCGAGCCCATGGCGGTGCCGGCGATCCCGATCAGATGGTAGTGCATGACCGCAAGCTAGTTACCGGTGGCGTTCCGCGAGAGGGGCGCCGCCGGGCGCGCCCGACCCGGACCACTCCGGTGCCGACCTTGCATCCGAGCCCCTCCGGCACCGCCCGCCCGGGTTCGCTCCGCCGCGGTCGGTTCACCGTTGACGGAGATTCCGCCATGCCGGACGAATGACCACCACGACCATCATCCTCGGCGTCCTCGTCGTCCTGATGGCGCTGGCCCTCCTCTTCTTCACCGCCGCCGGGTTCCTCTACCTGACTCGCGGCAACCCCGTCACGGGCGTGCGCGTCGTGGGCGGCGAGAAGTCCGCTCCGGACGTCTCGCGGCCGCTGTTCTACAAGCAGATCGAGCGGCACGTGAGCACCGTGCTCACGGATGGGAACC
>JBKGZE010000294.1:0-3879 GCA_046545735.1 Gemmatimonadota bacterium
GCGGAGAACTAGTGTACTGATGGATGCGGCCGCGTTCGAATGTCACGACACTTCGGCGTCAGTCACTAGCTAGGCGTCGCCGGGCTTCCGCACCACCATCCGGAGGCTCCTGCCGGGTCGGCCGCGGCTCAGGTCCTCGACATCCTCGACCCTGGCCTCTCCGGCGGCGACGATCCGGGCGAGCTCGTCGCGGTTGACGAAGTGCATCTCGTACTCCGGGCGGCGCCGCAGACGCCGGACGAGACGACGGAGGTGGTGGCGTCGCAGGTGATAGAGCCGGGCGCGGAGGGTGCCGGGCTCGATCCAGGGGCCGTTGCGGAACTGGAACATGGCCACGCCGCCCGGCGTGAGGAGGCGGACGAACTCCCGGACGTAGGTCCGCTGGTGCTCGGGCGGGATGTGCTGGAGGGTCTTGGCGCTGAAGACGAAGTCGAAGCGGCCGGTCGCAAACCGCGCGAGGTCGCCGGCGGTGTTGACCACGTATTCGACGCCGCTATTGCGGCTGTAGCGCCGCGCGGCTTCGATCATGGATGCGGAGATGTCGACGCCCACCACCTGCTGGAAGTGGTCGGCCAGGGCCTCGGTGAGGCGCCCCACGCCACAGCCGAAGTCGAGGGCCTGCCCTCTCCGCGGCCGGATCCCCAGCGCGTCGAGCCGGTCGAGGGCCTCCTGGACCCGGGCGCGCCCGAGGGCGAAAAACTCGTCGGGATCCCAGCGTCCCCCCTCCATCCCGTCCCGGGTGAGGACGGCGTACAGGGGGTCGTCGCGACCGAGGGCCTCGAACACCCTCCGGGTGTGGTCCAGGCTCATCGCGGGCGGGGCCGCGGCGTCACGGTGCCGTATCGGGCCGGGCCGGGGCGGTATCCGCGCCGCCTGTCGCGGGCTCGGCCGGCGTGGTGTCCCGCGGTGCGGCCTCCGACCCCGGTCCCGTCGGCATCCCCGGGCCGACCGCGGCCTCTTCGGCGGCGGCGGTCATCTGCTCGAGCATCCCGTACAGGACGCCCGCGTACTCCGGGTTGGATCGGCTCAGTCCGGTGATGATGTCATCGCGCATGGCCAGGAAGTCGGCGGCGGGACCGGTCATCTCGTTGGGGAGCTCGTTCCCCACCTCCTGGAGGCGGGTGAAGAACACGCTCATCTGCCGCCGTGCGGACTCGTAGTCGCCGGCCTGGGCGGCGAGGGCTGCCTGCCCGAGCCGGATCCGCAGCCGCTCCACGGCGAGCTCCTGCTCGGCCTGCGTCAGCTGCTCGCGGACGGTGGTCGCCTCGTAGAACTGCCAGAGGAATCCGGCGGCGAAGGCCACGACGACGGCGAGAAGGCCGAAGAGGACCCCTTTGCCGCTCTTCTTCCGTACCGAGCCGGTGGCGGACGTGCCGGGGCGAGGCGTGTCGTTCATGGGAGCTCCCGTGTGTGGGGTGGCGCGCTGTCCGGAACGACAAGGTGGGGCCGCGAGGGCGTGGCGTAAAGAATCCGACCGCCGCGGCCGATACCTTGAGCCGGAGCCCTGGCGAGGAGAGGAAGCATGCTGGAGACGAGGGGAACGATCCTGGTGGTGGAAGATGACGACGCGGTGCGTTCGCTCGCCGCGCGCGTGCTGCGCCGGGAGGGATACGAGGTGGTGGAGGCGGCGGACGCCACCCGGGCGCTCGAGGCCGCGGCCCTGTCCGATCACCCGATCGCCCTCCTCCTGACCGACCTGGTGCTCCCGGGCGAGAGCGGGGCCGAGCTGGCGGGCACGCTCTGCGCGGAGCGCCCCGCGGTGGACGCGGCCGGGTGACCGCTCTAGCTTGGCCGCTATGACAGCCGACATGGACCCCGCGGCCTTCCGCGAGCACGGCCGGGCGGTGATCGACCGGATCGCCGACTACCTGGCCCACCCCGAGAACGTGGACGTCCTGCCCAAGATCCGGCCGGGCGTCCTGTTCGAGCAGCTGCCGTCGTCGCCGCCGGAGGAGCCGGAGCCGTTCGAGCGGATTCTCGAGGATTACGACCGGCTGGTCGTTCCCAACACCACGCACTGGAACCACCCGGGCTTCTTGGCCTACTTCGGGATCACGGCCTCGGCGCCGGGGATTCTGGGCGAGGCGCTGGCGGCGGCGCTGAACGTCAACGCGATGCTCTGGAAGAGCGGCCCGGCGCAGACGGAGCTCGAGGAGGTCACCCTCGGCTGGCTCCGGCAGATGGTGGGTCTGCCGGACGACTTCCACGGCGTCATCAACGACACGGCATCGTCCAGCACCCTCTACGCGCTGGCCGCCGCCCGGGAATCGATCGGGCTGGACGTGCGGTCTCGGGGGCTGGTTGGCCGCGACGACCTGAGGCCGCTCCGGGTCTACACCTCCGAGGAGGCCCACTCGAGCGTCGACAAGGCCGTCATCACGCTCGGGCTCGGCCACGAGAACGTGGTACGCCTGGGGACCGACGACCACTTCCGCATGGACCCCGAACGCCTCCAGGAAGCCATCCGCCAGGACCGGGCCCGGGGGTTCCGATCCCTGGCCGTGGTCGCCACCGTCGGCACCACCGGGGTCACGGCCGTGGATCCGGTCCCGGAGATCGCGGAGATCTGCGAGCGGGAAGGCGTATGGCTCCACGTCGACGCGGCGTACGGGGGGAGCGCCGCCGTGGTCCCGGAGATGCGCCATGTCCTCGCCGGCGCCGAGCGGGCCGACTCCCTGGTCCTGAATCCGCACAAGTGGCTGTTCACACCGATCGACTGCTCCGCCGCCTACACGCGCCACCCGGAGGTCATGCGGCGGGCGTTCAGCCTCACGCCCGAGTACCTCGAGACGGGAGAGCGGAACGTCACCAACCTCATGGATTACGGCGTCTCCCTCGGGCGACGGTTCCGCTCGCTCAAGCTGTGGTTCGTGCTGCGGTACTTCGGACGGCAGGGCGTCGCGGACGCGCTCCGGGAGCACATGCGGCTGGCCGGCCTGTTCGCTGACTGGGTCCGGGAGCACCCCGGTTTCGAGCTCCTGGCGCCCGTGCCGTTCTCAGTCGTGGCCTTCCGGGCCCGGCCGGTGGGCGAGCGCGACGAGGCGCGCCTCGATGCGCTGAACCAGGCGGTCCTCGACGCCGTCAATGGCAGCGGCGAGGTCTTCCTCTCGCACACCCGCGTGCGGGGGCGGTTCACCATCAGACTGGCGATCGGGAACCTGCGCACCACGGAAGAGCATGTGCGGCGTGCCTGGGCGCTGCTGCAGGAAGCGCTCGCGGCGCCCGCCCGCGCCTGACCGTTCGCGAGATGTTCCTTGTTGTGCCCGAAGCCGCGGCGTACGTTAGCGGTACAAACGACCCGTTACCGCACGATCTGTTTCTCCCCCGGCAACCAGCTGATCCGGACACGCCCCATGGGCGTCGAGCTACCGCGAAACAGTCGAGAGCTTCTGCCGGTGCACGGCATGACCCCCGTCGGCCGCAGCGGGGACCCGTCATTGTGGTGGATCGCCGCGCTGGCAGTCCTGCTGGTCGCGTACGCCCCCCTGCTCGAGGCCGGTACGAATGGAGCGACCGTGCTCCTCCCGCTCGGCGGCACCTTCCTGGCCATCCTGGCCTGGGGACACGCGGCCCGGCGGGCCGCCGCCATGGCACGGGCGGCGTGCCGCGCGTTCCAGGGCGCGGCGGCGGTCGCGCTCCTGGCATACCTCGCGTGGGGCTACCAGACGCGAGCGGGGGTGGTGACCCCGGTCCCGATGGCGGCGCTGCACGTGCTGCCAGACATCCTCGTCGTCCTCGGGGCCGCGCTCGTACTCGGACGACACCGGGGACGGACATGGAACCCCCGGCTGGCCGCCGACGCGCTGCTCTTCCTCCTCGTCGCCACCGCGGGGGCGCTCCGGCTGGTGGTGGAGCCGGCGCTGGCGGCAGCACCGGCGG
>JBKGZE010000295.1:0-3878 GCA_046545735.1 Gemmatimonadota bacterium
GTCGCGGACTGGCGCGAGCGCCGCCGACGCTCGACACTACGGGCATGCGGACCCTCGAGCTCACCCCGGCCGGGATCCTCGGCACCATCGCCGTGCTCGTGGTGGTCGCCGTGTGCGTACGCCTGGGGCTCTGGCAGCTGGACCGCCACGAGCAGCGCCTCGAGCGGAACGCCATGGTGGCCGAGCGGCTGGCCGCGGCGCCCGTGGAGCTGGAGGCTCTGCCGCCGGACACGGCGGGACTGACGTACCGGCGCGCGGCCGTCCGCGGCCGGTTCGACAACGCCCGGGCTATGGTGCTGGCGGGACGGAGCCATGCCGGGGCGCCGGGCGCACACGTGCTCGTGCCGCTGCGGCTGGGCGACGGCGCGCTGCTGGTGAACCGCGGCTGGCTCCCCGCGCCCGACGCCGCGAGCGTGGATCTCGACCCGGTGGTCCTCGAGGGCCGCATCGCGGTGGAGGGGGTGCTGCTGCCGTTCCCGGACGTCGAGCTGGAGCGGGCGGAGGCCCCGGCCTTCCAGCGGACGTGGTTCCGGTTCGACGGCGATGCCATGCGCCAGCAGCTCCCCTACCCCGCCGCCCCGCTCTACCTGGTGGCGGAGCGCCTCACCGGCCCCGGTGTGGTCGATACCGCTCGGCCGCTCCCCGTCATGCTGGAGCCGCCGGCGCTGGACCCGGGGCCGCACCTCTCCTACGCGCTCCAGTGGTTCAGTTTCGCGGCGATCTTCCTCGTCGGCTGGGCCGTCCTGCTGGTCCGGCGGCCGGCACGCGCGGACCCGCGGACGCCCGCCCCGGTTGACCCCGCGTAGCGTTCGGGCTCTCTTTCCAGACGATCCTGTGCGATCCGTGGCCGGCGCGACCGGCCCGCCCACGTCGAGACAACTGAATCCATGGAAGACCGATGAAGGCTTTCCCGCTGATGCCACGCCACCGGAGCCGCGGCCTGGGCGCCGCGCTCCTGGCGTTGATTTTGGCCACACCGGCCCTGGCCTCTGCCCAGCAGAAGCCGCTCGACCATGACGCCTACGACCGCTGGAAGTCGATCCGGGGCGAGCGGATCTCCGGTGACGGCGACTGGGTGCTCTACGAGCTCGCGCCGAGGACCGGGGACGGCGAGCTGGTGGTCGTTACCCGTCGCGGGACCCGCGAGCAGCGGGTCGAGCGGGCCACCGGGGCGCGCTTCGTACCCGGTACCGACCACGTCGTGTTCACGATCCGTCCAGCCCACGACTCGGTGCGCGTGCTCCGGCTGGCGGAGACCAAGAGGGCCGACATGCCCGGTGACACCCTCGGCATCCTCGACCTCGGCACCGGGCAGGTGACGCGCGTGCCGGACGTACGGTCGTGGCGGGTGGCCGAGGCCGGCGCCATCGTCGCCTACCTGCACGAGGCGGAGACCTCCGACGAGCCGGAGGAGGCCCGGCCCGCGGGGGAGCCGGCGGAGCCGGAAGCGGAACCCGCCGGCGAAGAAGCGGCGGAGAAGCCGTCGCGGAAGAAGCCTGACAGCTACCCGCTGGTCGTGCTCGACCTCGCCGCGGGCGCCGAGCACCGGTTCCAGGACGTGGTGGCGTACGAGCTCAGCGAGGACGGCTGGCGGCTGGCGTACACGGCGTCGAACAAGGACGGCAGCGCGGACGGCGTCTTCCTGGTCGATGTATCGACCGGCGAGCGCCGGGCGGTGCTCACCGGGGAGGGCGAGTACAAGGGGCTCGTTCTGAGCGAGGACGGCGGGCAACTCGCGTTCCTGACCGACCGCGACGACTACGCCGCGGACGAGCCGGAGCAGGTGCTCTACCATTCGCGCGGCGGCGAGGCCCGTCGTGTGGCATGGGCGGGCAAGGACGGGCTCCCGAGCGGCTGGTGGGTGAGCGAGAACGGGCGGCTCGCGTTCTCCGAGAACGGCGAGCGCCTCTTCTTCGGGTCGGCGCCCCGGCCCGCGCCGGAGCCCGAGGACGAGGAGGAGCTGCTGCCGGAGGAAGAGGTGGAGCTGGACGTGTGGCACTGGCAGGACCCCTACATCCAGCCGATGCAGCTGCTGCAGGCCGCGCGCGAGCGGCGCCGGACCTACCAGGCGGTGGTCCAGCTGGATCGGCGCGACCGGGTGGTGCAGCTGGCCACGGAAGCGCTGCCCAGCGTCCAGGTCGGCGACGAGGGCAACGCCCGGTTCGCTCTCGCGGAGACGAGCCGACCGTACCGGACCCTGGTCGGCGTGAAGTCGCCGGGCTACGCGGACCTCTGGATCATCGACGTCCGGACCGGGGAGCGCCGCCGGATCGTGCAGGAGCGCCAGCTGGTGCGCGCCCACCTCTCGCCCGGGGGCGAGTACGTGGCGTGGTACGACGCCGGCGACCGGCACTGGCACGCGGTGGAGGCGGACGGCGACCGGCCCGTCAACCTGACGGCAGCCATCCCGTACCCCATCTGGGACGAGCTCGATGACCACCCGATGCCGCCGTACCCGTACGGCACCGCTGGCTGGACGGAGGGCGACGACGAGCTGCTGGTCTACGACCGGTTCGACATCTGGGCGGTGGACCCCGACGGCCGGGCCGAGCCCCGCCGCATCACCGATGGGTACGGCCGTGACCGTGAGCTGGAGCTGCGCTACGTGGAGCTGGACCGCGACCGCAGGGCCATCGATCCGAGCGCGCCGCTGCTGCTGAGCGCGTTCCACGTACCCACCAAGCAGGCCGGCTTCTACCGACACCGCGTGACGGGTTCCGCGGCGCCCGAACGGCTGGTCTTCGCGCCCAAGCACTTCGGCCGCCCGGTGAAGGCGGAGAACGCCGACGCGCTGCTCTACACGCGTGAAGACGTGGCCGAGTTCCCGGACCTCTGGGTCGCAGACGCGTCGTTCGACGGCGCGGTGAAGCTGAGCGAGGCGAACCCGCAGCAGGCGGAGTACAACTGGGCCACCGTGGAGCTGGTGGAGTGGCTGAGCGCCGACGGCATCCCGCTCCAGGGCCTGCTCTACAAGCCGGAGGACTTCGACCCGGCCAAGAAGTACCCGATGATGGTCAACTTCTACGAGCGCGACAGCCACGCGCTCTACCAACACGCGCCGCCGCTGCCGCACCGGTCCGTGATCCGGCCCACGTTCTACGCGAGCAGGGGCTACATCGTGTTCATCCCGGACATCGTCTACCACGACGGGTTCCCGGGCGAGAGCGCCATGAACTCGGTCATGCCGGGCGTGCTCAAGCTCGCGGCCGAGCCGTGGGTCGACGAGCACAACGTGGGCGTCCAGGGGCACAGCTGGGGCGGATACCAGATCGCCTACATGGTCACGCAGACCGACTTCTTCAAGGCGGCCGGCGCCGGCGCGCCCGTGGCCAACATGGTCAGCGCCTACGGCGGCATCCGCTGGGCCAGCGGGATGAGCCGCCAGTTCCAGTACGAGCACACGCAGAGCCGGATCGGCGGCACGCTCTGGGAGGAGACGGCGCGGTTCATCGACAACAGCCCGGTCTTCTACCTGGACCGGGTCGAGACGCCCGTCCTCATCATGCACAACGACGAGGATGGAGCGGTCCCGTGGGAGCAGGGGATCGAGCTGTTCATGGGGCTGCGCCGCCTGGACAAGCCGGCATGGATGATCGTCTACAACGACGAGGTGCACTGGCCCACGAGCGAGGCGGAGAAGAAGGACTGGAACATCCGGATGCAGCAGTTCTTCGACCACTTCCTGAAGGGGGCCCCGGCGCCGAAGTGGCTGGCCGAGGGGATCCCGGCCACCGAGAAGGGCGAGGACCTGGGGCTCGACCTGCTGGAGCCCGCCGGCAGCTAGCCGCGCGCGCCCCGGGAACCCAGGCGGGGGTCGGCCGGCTCGGTCGACCCCCGTCGCGCGTTCACCGGGCGGGCCTGGAGCACCGAGGCCACCT
>JBKGZE010000296.1:0-3869 GCA_046545735.1 Gemmatimonadota bacterium
CGTCACGTCCGTGCTCCGCACGGGCCGGCAGCAGGCCGCGCTGCGGGGCCGCAACCGCAACGCCGCGCGGACGACAAGCTCGCACGAGTTCGGCACCACCTTCGACATCGCCTATCTCAGCTTCGCGGGCCCCCGGTCCCTCGACCACCCGTCCCTCGCGCCCGATTCCAGCCAGCCGCTCCCCCACACGCTCCGGGCCGTCCTGATGACCCGGCTCGACAGCCTCGCCACCCGCCACGCGCCCCACATCGAAGGCGAGCTCGGCGCCGTCCTCCAGCAGCTGCAGCGCGACGGCGCGGTGCTGCTCCTCCGCGAGCGCAGCCAGCCAGTGTACCACATCACCGTCGCCCGCGAGCCTCGCTGAGCCGGACCCGAAGCTACGCCGCGTTCGACCGGGAGGTGGACACTGGGCGCAACCCTCGAGGCTCTGCGGGCATCCAACCGTCCGACCGAAGACGGACCTTTGAGAGGAGGCGGGATGCGGATGCCGAACACGGGGCGCGGGGCCATGGCGGCGATGGTGGGGCTCGCGGGCGGCTTGTGCGGCGCCGGGTGCGGCGCCGGGAGCGCGGGGGGCGCGGCCGAGTGGCGGGCCGCGACGCCGTGACGGTTCAGCCGTCGCGGCTCCTCGGCGTGAACAAGCCGGCCGGGTCCACCCGGCGCTGCACCGACTCCAGCCGCTCCATGTGCTCCTCGTACAGGCGCCGAGCGGCCTTTTCCTGCTCGTCTCTCCCGCCGGCGAAGTTCAGGTAGAAACCGCGGGTGGCATACGGCTCGAGCTCGTCCGCGGCTCGCCGGGCCCAGGCGAGGTTGGCGTCGTCGTCCTGCGCGTGCTCCCAGTTGGCTTCGATGGCCACCATGTAGCGCGCACCCCGGGCGGGGAACGAAGAGCGCTCGGGGTCGACATCGTCCACGGCGCCACCCAGTGTCCACAGATCCAGCGTCGAATGGGGCGAGACCCGGTCGCGCCCGAGGCGGTGCATCGTCTTCAGGAGGTCTTCGGTGAGCTCGTCCAGGTACAGCGATTTCCAGTAGTACCGCATTCCGTCGGGATACTCCTCGTCCATCGCCGATTGGGCGTCCGGGTAGGGCATCCACCCTCCCAGGTCTGCCAGCAGCTCGGGATGGGCGTGAATGGGCGCCAGGAGATCCTCCGCATCCTCCTTCGGCCCGGTGTACATCCCGAAGAGGGCGATCACCTCGCGGCCGCGGACCGCGCTCGGCAGCTCTTCCTCGTAGGGGAGGGTCACGTAGAACGAGATGAGGCCGAGCTCGGGCGGCGCCCCTTCGAGGAGTTCCTCCATCAGCCGGTTCACCGAGACACCCAGCTCCGCAGGGTATGCGCTCAGGATCAGCCGCACTTCGTCCGGGACGGGATGCAGGCGGAACTCGAAGCGCGTCACCACGCCCATGTCCAGCGGTCCCCCGCGGATCGCCCACATGAGATCGGGGTCGCTTCCGTCGGTCACCCGTGTCACGGCGCCGTCCGAGGTGACGAGCTCGACGGCTTCGATATTGTCGCACGCGAGGCCCAGCGCACGCATGCGATGGCCGAGGCCACCTCGGAGCGCCAACCCGCCGATCCCCGTCTGGGACACGAAACCGGTGGGCGTCGCGAGGCCGTGCGGATCGGTCGCCCGGTCGATGTCGCCCAGCGTGGCGCCACCCTCGACCCGGGCCACGCGTGCTTCGGGATCGACCTCCACGCGGCGCATCCGGCTGAGGTCGACCACCACACCGCCTTCGACCAGCGCCGTACCGGCCACGTTGTGGCCTCCGCCCCGGATGGAGAGTCTGGCGCCGTGGTCTGCCGCGAACCCGAGTGTCCGTGCCACGTCGTCGGCGTCCTCGCAGCGCACGATCAGGGACGGGTGGACATCGATCATGCCGTTCCACACAAGCCGGGCGTCCTCGTAGCCCTCATCGCCGGGCGCCAACGCCTCGCCCTTCAGCCCTTCCGACCACTCCCGAACCTTTTCGCGCGGTACCCTTAGAATCGTGCCTTCCCGCGTGACCAGGGGGATCTCCGTCGTGTGGTCGGTCATGGCTCGCCTCCCGCTCGTGGACCTGAGGATTCACATTCGGACACGGCCAGCCTGCCGGGCTCGGGATGGCCGCAAAGGTGGCGGCCGGGCCCACACCGAGTGTAACAAGAGGAGAGCCGTGCCCTCAAGGCTCCGTCCAGCGCCGCGCCGTCCAGCGCCGCGGTGGGCTAAACGACACGTCCGGGGGGGGACCGCCGGGGAGTCTCAGCCGTCGTCGGCGGATGGCCCGCGACGCCGGCCGGCGGGATTCCCGCCAGGCACATAGGCGAGGCGCGCGACCCGCCGTCCGTCCATCGCGACTACCTGCAGAACTCCATCGGGCAGGGCCACCTGGTCACCAACCGTGGGCACTCTTCCGAGCGTTCCGAACACGAACCCGCCGACCGTATCGTAGTCCTCCTCCGGCAGTGAGAGGTCTAGGCGCTCGTTGACCTCCCATATCGGCACGGCGCCCTCGAACAGGGTCTCCCCATCCGCCGTCTCCTCGAAGGGACGTGGCTCCGCCTCGTGCTCGTCCTGGATCTCGCCCACGATCTCCTCGATCAGGTCCTCGAGGGTGACGAGACCGGCGGTTCCGCCGTACTCATCCAGCACGATGGCCATCTTGATCCGCTGCTGGCGCATGTCCTGGATCTGTGACTCCACCGGCTTGGAGGCGGGTATGAAGGTCGGATCCCGGACCACGTCCCGGAGCGTGGCGCCGCCGTCCAGCTGTGCCTTCCACAGGTCACGGGCGAGGAGCACTCCGATGATCTCGTCGAGGGTTCCTTCATAGACGGGGAGTCGGAGCCGGCCGGTCTCGAGCATGGTGCGCTGGGCCTCCTCCAGCGTGGCGGTCGCGGGCACGGCCACGATCCGCGTGCGCGGCGTCATGACGTGGCTCACGAGCACCTCGTCCAGGTTCATGACGTTGGCCATGACCCTCCACTCGGCCTGGTCGATCGCCCCCTCACGGCGGCCGATCTCGGCCAGAACTTCCAGCTCGGCGCGGCTCACCGTGCTCCGCTCCTGGTCCCGCGGCGTGATCAGGCGGTTGAACCAGGCCAGCGGGATAAGGATCGGCTTCATCAGAACGATCATCCATCGCAGGCCCTGGGCGGTGATCGGGGCCAGCTTCTGCCACCAGGTGGCGCCCAGCGTCTTGGGAATGATCTCGGAGAAGATCAGGATCAGGAGCGTCAGCACCGCGGAGAAGACGGCGATCCAGCGATCGCCGAACACCTCCAGCGCGATGGCGCCAGCCATCGCCGCCCCGACGGTGTGGGAGATGGTGTTGAGCGTGAGGATGGCTGCAATGGGCTCATCGATGTTCCTCCGCATATCCGCGAGGAGGGGACCCGCGGGATGCCCCTGCTCCTCCAGGATCGCTACGTAGGAGTGGGAGATCGAGAGCAGGACCGCCTCGAGGATCGAACAGATGAACGAGATCCCGAGTGCGACTCCGATGACGAGCAGGAGTGTGGTCATGGCGTCCGTGTGAACCTGCGGCTTGGCCGGGTTGGTGGTGCGTAGGTGGTGACGCGCCACGGGTACGTGCAAAGGCCCGGCCACCGAGCCGCGGGGGAATCCAACTGCTCAGAGCGTGCGAGTGCGAGTATTATCCAATGGCTTCTGCGATTCGACGTGGCATGGACGGTGCGCACCGCACACCGGGACATCCCGGACGAGAGGAGGCTGGAGATGAGCTGGCTGCTGACGATCGCGATCATCCTGGTGGTGCTCTGAGTCCTGGACGAGGTGCTCGGCTTCGTGGTGGGCGCGGCGCTGCACGCCTGCCGTGCTGAGGTCGGCTCTCGGCGCCGCCCTCGCCCTCCTGGTCATAGC
>JBKGZE010000297.1:0-3869 GCA_046545735.1 Gemmatimonadota bacterium
ACCGTCCACCGTCCACCGTCTCCCGTCTACCGTCTACCGTCTACCGTCTACCGCCCGCCGTCCACCTTCTCGGCGTTCACCCGGATGCGCGCGTCCAGCGCCACGCCCCCGCTCTCCTGCACCAGGAACGGGTTGATGTCCAGCTCCTCGATGGCCGGGTTCTCGCCCATGAGCTGGCTGACCCGCTGGATCACGTCCGTGATGGCCGTCTCGTCCGACGGCGGCTCGCCCCGGATCCCCTGGAGGACCCGGTAGCCGCGGATCGACTTCACCATCTGCTCCGCGTCCAGGTCCGTGAGCGGGTGCACGCGGAAGGCCACGTCCTTGAGCGCTTCCACGTAGACTCCGCCCAGCCCGAACATCAGCATGGGTCCGAACGTCGGGTCCGTGGTCCCGCCGATGATGGTCTCACGACCGCCCCGGACGAACGGCTGGATCAGCACGCCCCGGATCTCCGCGTCGGGCACCGCCTTGCGGGCGCGGTTGACGATCGCGTCGTATTCGATCCGGACCTCGTCCTCCGTCCGCAGGTCCACCACCACGCCGCCCACGTCCGTCTTGTGGACGATGTCCGGCGACTCGATCTTCATGACGACCGGCAGCCCCAACTCGCTGGCGGCCGCCGCGGCGTCCTCCGCCGAGCTCACGATCCGCGACTCCAGCACCGGGATCCCGTACGCCCGGAACACCGCCAGCGCGTCGGGCCCCGCCAGGTGCTCCTCGCCTGACTCCGCCGTCGCCCGGATCACCCGCTGCACCGCCTCCCGGTCGACGTCGAACTCCCTGAACTCGCCCTGCGGCCGCTCCAGCCACTGCCGGTAGCGGTACATGGCCGCCAGCGCCTTGGCCGCCGACTCGGGGAAGATGTACGCGGGCACGCCCGCCGCGTGCAGCTCCGCGCGGCCCTGGGGCAGCCCCTGCCGGCCCATCAGCACGGCCATCACCGGCTTGTCGTGGCCCTGCCGCGCGTGGACGATGGCCTCCGCCACCTCCTCCTGCTTCACGCCCAGCGGCGGCACGAACGCCGCGATGGCCGCGTCGATCCCTTCGTCGTCCAGCACCCGGTCCAGCACCAGCCGGTACGACTGGGGCGTGGCCGACGCGATCATGTCCACCGGGTTGCGCACGCTCGCCTCCGCCGCCAGCACCTCCCGCAGCGCCGCCTGCGTCTGCTCCGACAGCGGCACCACCTCCAGCCCCCGCGACTCGCACGCGTCCGCGATGATGATCCCGGGGCCGCCCGCGTTGGTCACGATGGCCACACGGTTGCCGTCCGGCACCGGCAGGTCGTCGAACGCCATGGCCAGGTCGAACAGGTCCTCCACCGTGTCCACCCGCATCACGCCCGACTGCCCGAGCAGCGCGTCCACGGCCACGTCGGCCCCCGCCAGCGCACCCGTGTGCGAGCTGGCCGCCTTGGCGCCCACGCCCGTCCGGCCCGCCTTCACCACGATGATCGGCTTCCTCTTCGTGATTTCCCGGGCCAGCTTCGTGAATCGCTTCGGGTTCCCGAAGTTCTCCAGGTACATGAGGATGACGCTCGTCTGGTCATCCTCCGCCCAGAACTGGACCAGATCGTTCCCGCTCACGTCCGGCTTGTTGCCCACGCTCACGAAGTCCGCGATCCCGATGCCGTACTCCGCCGCGTAGTCGAGGATGGTCACACCCATGGCACCCGACTGGCTCATCAGGCTCACCGGCCCCGGCGGCGGCATGGTCGGCGCGAACGTGGCGTTCATCGACAGCTCCGGCCGCGTGCTCAGGACGCCCATGCAGTTCGGGCCTACCAGCCGCATCCCGTAGCCCCTCACCTTCTCCACCAGCTCCTTCTCCAGCTCCGCACCGCTCCCGCCCACCTCGCGGAAGCCCGCGCTGATCACCACCAGCCCCTTGATCCCGGCCTCGCCGCACTCGTCCACCACGTCCATCACGTATTGCTTCGGCACCACCACCATCGCCAGGTCCACCGGGTCCGGGATGGCCGACACCGACGGGTACGCCGGGATCGAATGGATCGCCCGCGCCTTCGGGTTCACCGGGTAGATCACGCCCTGATAGCCGTGGCGGATCAGGTTGTCGACGATCTGGTACCCGATCGTCCCCGGGCTCCGGCTCGCGCCGATCACCGCGATGCTCCTCGGCCGCAGGATCGGCTCGAGCGTCTCGTTCTCTGCTTCGTACATGTCTCCTCTATCCCCCTCGCGGTCGTCCGCGTTCGTTTTCCAGGCAACAGGAGAGTGGGGCCTCCGCACGCGTTTGGCTACTCCCACCTCCGATTTCCACTTCAGCCGCCCCCCGCCCCGTCATCTCTCGCCATACACATCGCTCTCCGAGCACCCGTGCCCGTGCCCGTGCGAGTGCCCGTGCCCGCGCGAGTTGCGAAGTGCGGAGTGCGAGTGCGAGTGCCCGCGCGAGTTGCGAAGTGCGGAGTGCGAGTGCGAGTGCGAGTGAGCACGCGGGCGATGACGTACGCGGGCGATGACGTGCGCGGGCGATGACGTACGCGGGCGATGACGTACGCGGGCGATGACGTACGCGGGCGGTGAACCCTACGCCCGCCGTAAGCCGTGAACCGTAAACCGTAAGCCGTAAACCGTAACCCACAAACAACGAAAGAGCGCCCGAGCCTGAACCCGGGCGCTCCCCTTCCACACCCAACCCGCCAGCCACCCCCGTCACCACCCGGGCGCGATGTTGAACCCCATGTGCCACCCCTTGTTGGGTCGCTGGAACGGGTACGCGTAATAGGCCTCGAATATGAGGAACCCCATCACGTTGAACCGGGCGGACACGCCCGTGCTCACCACCGGGATCCGCTCGTCCGGCGAGCTCCACTCCAGCACCGGCGAGCAGCCGATGGAGGTGATGCCCTCCTCGCATGGCGTGTCGCTGGTCCAGGCCAGCCCCGCGTCCACGAACCAGCCCACGTCGGTGGGCAGGAACGGGAAGGTAAGCAGCCCGTACTCCGGCACGCCGAAGAGCGGCACGCGGAGCTCGGCGTTGGCCACGGCCAACCGCGAGCCCCAGAGGCGCGCGAACGCCGGGCAGCTCGGGTCCGTGCACTCCGCCTGCGTCCACGACTCGTACGCGTAGCCGCGGACCAGCGTCTCGTACCCGAGGAAGTTCTGTCGCGAGAAGATCGACCCTTCCGAGTCCGGGCCGTACCGCCCGGCGTGGAGCCCCCTCAGGGCCAGAGTGAAGGGGTAGGCGTGCAGGTAGCGGCGGTAGTCGCCGAGCACGTTGACCACGTTCAGGTCGCCCACGACCGGGGACACCTCGAACCGGAAGCGGCCGCCGCGGATCGGCGAGGTGAAGCCGAAGTAGGACCAGTCGCCCACGTACGCGGCCGTGGCGGTGCCCATGTGGTACGTCTCCGAGAACGCCGGGTCCAGCAGACCCGGGTCCAGATCGACGCTGCGGGCGTCCACCTCCTGGCCGGCCGCGTTGAAGAAGCGCTGCCGCGACTCGAGGCCGAACCCGTAGCGGGTGTACCCGGCGCTGAATTCGAACCGTCGTGTCCGCGAGGTCGGCAGCTCGGCCAGCACGGCAGCCTGGGACTGATAGATCCGGAGGATGTTCAGCTCCTGGATCAGCAGCGGCTGCTCGTTGACCGTGGTGTCGCGCAGCGCGAGCCACCCCATCTGGTTCGGGATGTGGCCCGCGACGCCGCCCCAGTTCAGCTGGCCCGAGCGGTCGAGGTACTGGACCTGCCCGCCGATGTCCTTGACCGTCCCGTTGGCCTGCACCGCCGCCATCATCTGACGGTTGCCCAGCATGTCGCTCCAGTACGTGGCCACCGCGCCCGCGATGGCCGTCCCGAACCGGTCCATGGCCACCCCGAGCCGCGGCACGCCGATGTAGTCCAGCTC
>JBKGZE010000298.1:0-3835 GCA_046545735.1 Gemmatimonadota bacterium
GTATTGGGTCGGTGGCGCCCGGCCGGCGGCGCCGTGGCCGTTTCGGCGGTCGAGCACAGCGCGGTGCGGCGCGCGGCGGCGGCGGCGGCCCGCGAGGGCGCGGCTGTCACCACCGTCGCCGTGGACGAGGACGGCCGGGTCCACGCGGACGCGGTGGTGGAAGCCCTGGCGGAGCCGCACGCGGTGGTCTCGGTCATGTGGGCCAACAATGAGGTGGGCACGCTCCAGCCGGTGGGGGAGATCGCCGCACTGTGTCGCGAGCGAGGCGCCGTCCTTCACACCGACGCGGTCCAGGCGGTCGGGCACGTGCCGGTTTCCGTCCGGGAGACGGGTGTGGACCTGCTCTCTCTGAGCGCCCACAAGTTCGGTGGCCCGCGTGGCGTCGGCGCGTTGTACGTGCGCGAGGGGGTGGAGCTCGAGCCGCTGCTGTACGGGGGCGGCCAGGAGCGGGGGCTCCGTTCCGGCACCACGAACGTGGCCGGCGTTGTCGGGCTGATGACCGCGCTGGAGAGCGCAGTCGCAGAGCTCGAGGCGGAGCGGGTCCGCCTCGGCCGGCTCCGGGACCAGCTCCAGGACCGGGTCCTGGCCGGCGTCCCGGAGGCACGAGTGAACGGCGGCGCGGCGGACCGCCTGCCCCACGTCCTGAGCGTCGGCCTGGACGGCGTTGGACCGGACGTCCTGCTCCCCGCCCTCGACCTGGCCGGCCTTGCCGTCTCCGCGGGCTCCGCGTGCCACAGTGGAGCTTCGGCACCCAGCCACGTCCTCCTGGCCATGGGCCGCGAGGCGGACGCGGCGCTCCGGTTCTCTCTCGGCTGGTCCACCACGGAGGAGGAGGCCGAGCGGGCGGCGCGCACCTTCGTGGAGGTAGTCGAGCGGGTGCGGAGCGCGGCAGGATGAACAGCGCGCCGGGCCCGAATGGCGGGCCCGCCGGGAAGGGGCGGGCCAGCGGCGGCGGACGGGCCACGGTGCTGGTGGCCATGTCCGGCGGGGTGGACAGCTCTGTGGCGGCGGCCCTCCTGGTGGAGCAGGGCTATCAGGTGATAGGCGCCACCATGAAGACGTTCTGCTACCAGGATACGCCCGTACACGGCCGGACCTGTTGCGGGCTGGACGGGATCATGGACGCGCGCCGGGTCGCGGACCAGTTGGGCATCGCGCATCATGTCTTCGACATGGAGGCGTCGTTCGGCGAGTCGGTGATCGACGACTTCGTGTCGGAGTACGTGGCGGGGCGCACGCCGAATCCGTGCGTCCGGTGCAACTCGAACACGAAGATCCCCCACCTGCTGGAGCGCGGGCGGGCGCTGGGCGCCGACTTCATCGCGACCGGCCACTACGCGCGCCTTCGCAGGCTCGAATCGGGCCCACCTCAGCTCCTGCGCGGCGTCGATTTCGAGAAAGACCAGTCCTACTTCCTCTGGGGCGTGCCCCGGAGCGTACTCGACCGGATGCTCTTCCCCGTCGGAAAGCTGAGCAAAGAGGCTGTCCGGGAGCGCGCCCGGGCGCTGGCGCTCGCCACGGCAGAGAAGCCCGAGTCGCAGGAGATCTGTTTCGTCCCGGGCAACGACTACGCCGAGTTCCTGGCCTCTCGTCTCGGTGAGGACCACCCATCCCTGGAGCCGGGGCGGCTGGTCACGCGGGAGGGCCGGGAGATCGGCGCGCACGAAGGCTACGCGCGCTACACCGTGGGTCAGCGCAAGGGGCTCGGCGGCGGGCTGCCTCGCCGGCTGTACGTGCTGGGCACGCGGCCGGGCCGGAACGAGGTCGTGGTGGGCGACCGGTCGGAGCTCATGGGCGAGACGGTTCGGCTGGGTGACCTGAACTGGCTCGGACCGCCACCGAAGGCCGGCGCCCGTGTGAGCGTGCGGCTCCGGCACCAGGCGCCGCTGGTCGCCGCGAGGGTGGAGTCGATCGCGGACGAGGTGATCCTGTCCCTCGACCGCGCGCAGCGCGCCATCACGCCCGGCCAGTCGGGCGCCGTCTACCGCGGCCAGGTACTCCTCGGCGGCGGCCGGATCCGGGCTAACTGACCTCTTCCGTCCGGTCCAACAGGTCGAGCAGATCGTCGTCGGACAGGCGCGCGAGCTCGCCTTCCACGTCGGACTTGTCGCCCTCCCGCTGCACGATCCTCGCCCGCCGCGCCGGGTCGGAGAGGCACTGGAACACCATCCGGGAGCCCTCCGGGAACCCGAACTCGCCCGACGTAGCGTAGGCCTCCCAGAGCAACAGATCCTGATCCTGCAGTATGCGAGTCATCCGCGCTCCGTCAGTACTTGAGCTCCGCGGCCTCGGCGAACTCCCGCATCAGCCGCTGCTCCTCGTCATCCAGGTGGTCGGGAACCGTGATCTTCACCTGCACGTACTGGTCCCCCCGCTTCTCCCCCTTCTCGATCCCCTGACCCGGAATCCGGAACTTGGTCCCCGACTGCGTTCCGGGCGGCAGCCTGAGCGAGACCTTCCCGCCGGTCACCGTGCGCACCCGGATCTTGGAGCCGAGAGCGGCCTGGGCGATGTTCACGGGGACCGTGCAGTGGATGTCGAGCCCCTTCCGACGGAAGAAGTGGTGCGGCTTCACGTGGACGGTGATCAGCAGGTCACCCGCCTTCCCGCCCGCGCTCCCCCGCTCCCCCTGTCCCGCCAGCCGGATCTTGGAGCCGGTGTCCACCCCGGCGGGGATCCTCAACCGGATCTGCCGTTCCTGACGGACCTGGCCGCTACCCGAGCAGGCGGGACACGGCTGGGCCGGGATCTGGCCGCGGCCGTAGCACGCGGGACACGGCCGGTTCACGGCGAATCCACCCTGCCCGAACGAGACGGTACCCGACCCCTTGCACTCGCTACACACGGTCACCCGCGTACCCGGCGCCGCACCACTCCCCCCGCACGTGGCGCACTCCTCCACCACCGGCACCGTGACGTTGAGCGTGCCGCCGCGCGCCGCCGTCTCGAACGGTACTTCCACGGTGTACTCGACATTGGCTCCACGCTCGGGCCCGGTCCGCGGCTGCCGCTTCCGGCCGAAATCGAAGATCGAGCTGAACAGGTCGCCGATCCCGCCAAGGTCGCCCAGGTCGTCCATGGTGAAGCGGAAGTCGCCCCCAGGCGCCCCCGCACCGCCCGGCGTGCCGGCGCCGAACCCGCCGGGTCGTCCGCGTGCGCCGCCGAAGCCCGTGAACGGCCCCATGCGACGCATCTGGTCATACTGCTGGCGCTTCTGCGGATCGGAGAGGACGGCGTACGCCTCGCCGATCTCCTTGAAGCGCTCGGCCGCCCTGGGGTCGTTCTGGTTCGCGTCCGGGTGGTACTGCTTCGCCAGCTTTCGGTACGCCTTCTTCACCTCCGTGGCGTCCGCTTTCTCCGGGATCCCGAGGATCTGATAGTAGTCCCTGGACGTCGCCGTCGGCATGGTTCTACTCGCTCTCGGAGTGGTCGTACTGCCAGACCCGGACCCGAGCGGGTCGCACCAGCGTGTCGCGGAAACGGTAGCCTCGCTGGAACACGTCCGCCACATGGTGATCCCGCTCCGGGTCGTCCGTCGGCACCGTCATGAGCGCCTCCATGACCTCCGGATCGAACGGCGCCGCGTCCGCTTCGATCGGCTCGAGCCCCGCGCCCTCGAGCACGCCTATGAACTTCTTCTCCACCAGCCGTACGCCTTCCAGAACGGCGTCGGCCCGGGCGTCGTCGTCCGCTTGCGCAACCCGCTGGAGGTCGTCCAGCACATCCAGCAGTGACTTCACCAGGTCCGTTTGCAGCCGGGTGGCCAGCACCGCGCGGTCCCGCTCGTTCCGCTTACGATAGTTGTCGAACTCCGCGGCGAGCCGCAGGTGCTGCT
>JBKGZE010000299.1:0-3830 GCA_046545735.1 Gemmatimonadota bacterium
GGCCCACCCGGAGGCCGCGTGGCTCGTGCTGGCCTGCGACCGGCCCGAGATCGACGACCGCACCGTCGGCCGACTCCTCGCGGGCAGGGACCCGTTCCGGTTCGCCACGAGCTGCCGCCGACCCCAGGACGGCCTGCCGGAGCCGCTCTGCGCCGTCTACGAGCCGAAGTCCCGGCTCCGGCTGTTCCAGGCCGCGGCCCTCGGGCACGGCTGCCCGGGGACCATGCTCATGCACGCCCGGATCGCCCTCCTCGACGGCGGCCAACTCGGCGAGCCACGAACGTGAAGCACCGAGGCGAGTATGAAGAAGCCCGCGGGCGCGCAGCGCGCCGCGTCGTACTGAACAAGAGGCTGACACGATGAAGACCGTGACACTGAACTACTTCGCTGCCCTCCGGGAGGCACGGGGCCAGAGCAGCGAGACCATCGAGACCGGGTCCGACACGCTCCTGGACCTCTACGAGGAGCTGCGCGCCCGCCACGCCTTCCCCCTGCCCGCCAGCGCGCTGCAGGTGGCGGTGAACGACGACTTCGCCGAATGGGACCGCCGGGTCGAGGAGGGCGACCGCGTGGTCTTCATCGCCCCGGTGGCGGGAGGCTGACGTGTTCGCCATCACGAACGAGCCGGTGGACCCGACCGCGTGGGCGGCCCGGGTGGGAGACCGCGGCGCGGGCGCGCTGGTGGTCTTCGAGGGCCGCGTCCGCGACCGCGCCCACGGCCGCGTCGTGCGGTCCCTCTCCTACGAGGCGTACGAGACGCTCGCCGTGAAGGAGGGGGAGCGGGTGCTCGCCGAAGCCCGGGAGAAGTACCCGATCCTCGGCGCCGCGTGCGTACACCGCGTCGGCGACCTGGCCATCGGCGACTGCGCCGTCTGGATCGGCGTCACCTCCGCCCACCGCGCCGAGGCGTTCGAGGCCTGCCGCTACATCATCGACGAGATCAAGCACCGGCTGCCCATCTGGAAGAAGGAGTTCTTCGAGGATGGCGATTCCGGATGGGTCAACTGCGAGCGGTGTGCCCAGGTCGGGGTCGAACGCCGTTAGACGCCGGGGCGTCGGCCACTCGCCAGCTGGTGCTGCAGGCCTGGGAGCAGAGCGGGTACAACCAGACCCAGGCGGCCCGGCTCCTGGGGATCCCCAGGACCACCTTCCAGACCTACGTCCAGAAGTTCGACCTGGGCAGCCCGTAAGGTCGGACCGCCGTTCGGGGATTCGGATCAGTTCTCCCCGTCCGCGGCCACCTCCTCGCCTCCCGACTCGGGCTGCAGGCTCCCCGGACGCTGCGGGTCCGGGTCGGCCTGCTGCCGGAAGATGTCTCCCCGCCGTGCCTCGCCCGGGACCACCGTCTGCGGCGGTGGCGGGAGCAGCGGCGGCGCGGCCTCCGGCAGGCGGTCGCCCCACAGCGCCTCCGTCCCGAGACGGGCGTAGTTGATGGCGAGCCCCAGCACCCGCGAGGCCTCCTGGTCGGCGTGGAAGCCCATGGAGTTCTCGGCCTCGATGTAGTCGGTCAGGAACTGGGCCCGCCGCTGGTAGGTCCGGGCCGCCTCGAGCCGCGCGTCTTCGGCGCCGTTCTCCATTGCTCGACCGATCCCTTTCGTGAGCTCGAGCGTCGCGTCGATGGCGATGTTCCGGAGCTGATAGTTCCGGTCCTGTATGTTGTGGACCCGCGTCCGCAGCTCTTCCTCCGACCAGCGGTGGCAGGTCTGGCAGGCGTTGTCCACGTTCAGCATGGGGCTCCGGACCCAGTGATCGCTGACCTTCTGCGCGCCTACCCGCAGGTAGGGCATGTGGCAGTCGGCGCACGCCACGCCGCTCCGGGCGTGCACGCCCTGGGAGTACAACTCGAACTCCGGATGCTGCGCCTTCAACACCCGGGCCCCGCTGATCTCGTGCGTCCAGTCCGAGAAATCGATCTCCTCGTAATACGCGAGCGCCTCATCGGCCCGGAGCCCGTTGTGCCACGGGTACGTCAAGCGCTTCTCCTCGCCCGCGAAGTAGTATTCGACGTGGCACTGGGCGCAGACGAACGTCCGCATCTCCGCCCGCGTCGCGTTCTCGTTGATGTCGAAGTCGTCGGGTAGATCCTCGCCCAGGAAGTTCGCCACCCCCTCGATGAAGGCCGGACGCGTCACCCGCAGCGACATGGTCTCCGGGTCGTGGCAGTCGATGCATGAGACCGGGTGCTCCGCCAGCGCCGCCGCCTCCTGGTACGGCATCTGGTTCACGATCCGGAACCCTTCCATCAGGTCGCCGTCACCCGCCTTCTTATAGACCGTGTAGGTCGAGGCATGGCAGTGCAGGCAGGTGCCCGGCTGGTCGAACTGCCGGACCCGCTCCGTGGACAACTGGTCCATGAACATGTACGCGTGCCCGCGCTCCTCCCGGAAATCCTCGGCGAACGGGTAGCCCGCCCAGAACTCCCGCAGCCTCGGATCCTCGGCCAGCCGGGAGTACGACAGCGTGACCCCCTCCTCGTCCGTCTCCAGTCCCACCGGCTGCTTCGGGATCGCCTCGCTCCCGCCGTACCGCGTCCGCACCATGTCGACCGTGTTGTTGTACAGGTCGTACTGGATCGGGAAGTTCCGACCCCAGACCGCCGGGTCCACCGTGGTGTCCGTCAGCTCTACCACCCGGACAAACGGGTCCTGCGCCTCCTGCTGACGCTCGAATATGTTCGTCAGCAGTGCGGCGATCCCCAGCGTGGCCAGCGCCGCGATCGCCGCGATCGCCACCAGCCACCCCGTCGACCACCGCGTCTTCCGCTTCCGTCCCGACTCGACTCCGCTCTCGTCCGCCATGCTCGTCTCCTTCTATCTCACCCAGTGGCCCACGTACCGATGGCAGTGGGTGCAGTCCTGTTTCGCGGCCCCATCAATGCCCTCCGGCAGGCCGTGATCGATCGTGGCCGCGATCGTCTCGTGGCAGTACCGGCACGATTGCTCCACCACCTCGTGGTTCGGATCGCGGATCCGGATCGGATACGGAAAGTCCCCCGTGGTGAAGTACAGCGAGTGCAGGAAGCCGTTCGTCGCCTTGACGTAGTACTTGTCCATCACGTTGTCGTGCGGCGTGTGGCAGTCGTTGCACCCCGCTACCGCCTTGTGACTCGACTTCTGCCACGCATCGAAATGGTCATCCATGATGTGGCAGTTCGCGCACGACTCCGGGTTGTCCGTCAGGTACGAGTACCCCTTCGCGTACACGAACGTCCAGCCGCCCAACCCCACCCCGATCCCGATGAGCACCGCGATCGCCAGCAATAACCAGCCTGTTCGCATTCACCGCTCCTTTTCGGCCGGCGAGTCTCACCGCTCCAGCCTGTGCGCCCCCACGGGCGCACCCGTCCCGACCCGCACCCTTCCCCCATGACCGGGGTCGCCCGCAAACCCCGGTCCGCCCCGCCTTCCACCACCCAGCCCGCACCGGCCGTTTCTGTCGTACCGCCGTGCTGTTTCACTCGGCAGTGGAGACGAGCCGCCGAGGCGCGGGGCGGGCGGCGGCCATGGTCACCGCTGCTGTCCGCCGCGGCCGCCGGCGCGCCGGCGTCTACGATCTCCTGGGTCATGGTCCGCACCCTCGCTCTCGCGCTCGGGGGTGACGGTGCGGTGAGGACGGCCCTGGCCGATGCGGGCCGAGTGGTGGGGGGCGCGTGCAGGCGCCGTACCGGCGTTGATCGTCCGGTAGGGAGGGGGTAACCGGTGGGGCCCGCCGATCTCCTGGATCGGCGGGCCCCTGTATCCGCGTGGAGGCGGGCGGCTCAGGTCTTCGACACGTGCTGGTTCACGAGCTTCGTCATCTCGAACATTGACACCTGGTCCTGTCCGTTGAAG
>JBKGZE010000300.1:0-3818 GCA_046545735.1 Gemmatimonadota bacterium
GCGCTGATGAAGGCACGAGGGACAGCGGGCGGCCGAAAGCGGGGTGGCAACAGGTGCCGATGACGCCGCAGAACGGCACGGACGAGAAGCTTCGCAAGGAGCTGAAGCTGTTCGACGTGTTCGCCATCAGCACCGGCGCCATGTTCAGCTCCGGGTTCTTCCTGCTGCCGGGGCTGGCGGCCGCCGAGGCCGGGCCAGCGGTGGTGCTGGCCTACCTCATCTCGTCGCTCATCATGATACCGGCCATGCTCAGCATGGCGGAGCTCTCGACGGCGATGCCGCGGGCGGGCGGGGCGTACTACTTCCTGGATCGAAGCATGGGCCCGGTCGTGGGGACGGTGGGCGGGATCGGGACCTGGATCGCCCTGATCCTCAAGAGCGCCTTCGCCCTGCTGGGAATGGGCGCCTACCTGGCGCTGTTCGTGGAAGTGCCGATCAAGACCCTCGCCGTCGGTCTGACCGTGCTGTTCACGCTGGTGAACCTGGTGGGCGCGAAGGAGTCCGGCCAGCTGCAGCGAGGGCTGGTCGTGGTCCTCCTCGGCGTCCTGCTCTTCTTCCTGCTCCAGGGCTTCTTCGAGATCTTCTCCATCGGCGTCGGGGAGGTGACGGATACCCGGTTCACTCCGTTCCTGCCGTTCGGCTCGGAAGGTCTGTTCGCCACGGTGGGGCTCGTGTTCGTGTCCTACGCCGGCCTGACTCATGTCACCAGCGTCGCCGAGGAGGTCGAGAATCCGGATCGGAACATCCCTCTCGGGATGACCCTTTCGCTCCTCGCGGCCACCGCGACGTACGTCCTGGGTGTGCTGGTGATCGTGGCGGTGCTGGACCCGACGGTCCTGCACGAGGACCTGACGCCGGTCGCCACTGCGGCGGGAGTGTTCTTCGACTGGCTCCCGGGGATCGTGGGGTTGGTGCTCGTCGTAGCGGCCGCCATCGCGGCGTTCGCTTCCACCGGGAACGCCGGGATCATGTCGGCCTCCCGATACCTCTTCGCCATGGCCCGCGACCGTGTGGTCTGGCCCGGGTTCGCGGAAGTAGGCCGCTTCAAGACGCCCAGCCACTCGATCTGGCTCACCGCCGGCGTCATGATCGTGTTCCTTCTGGCCCTGGACGTGATGGCCGTGGCCAAGCTGGCCAGCGCGTTCCAGCTCCTCATCTTCTCGTTCCTCAATCTGGCCGTGGTCGTGCTGCGCGAGAGCCGGATCGAGGGCTATGACCCCGGCTTCCGGGCCCCGCTCTATCCCTGGCTGCAGATCGCCGGCGCACTGGTCCCCCTGTGGCTGATCTCGATCATGGGCGGGCTGGCCATCCTGTTCACGCTCGGCCTCGTGGCCGGAGCCCTCCTCTGGTACCACTTTTACGCGCGGGAGCACATGGCCCGGGAGGGGGCGGTGTTCCACGTGTTCGAGCGCCTGGGGCGCCAGCGCGACCCGGGGCTCGACCGGGAGCTGCGTGAGATCCTGATCGAGACGCAGGGCGAGCGGGACCCGTTCACCGAGGCCGTGGCCTGCGCCATCGTCCTCGATCTCGAGGAACCCAGCGAGTACGAGGCCATCGCCTGGCAGGTCGCGGCCCGGCTCGCGGAGGCGGCTGCGGTCCCCGTGGACCGGACGGCCGAACGGTTCCTCACCGAGGCGCAGCTCGGCCTCGCCCCCGTCGCCCGGGGCGTCGCCCTCCCGCACCTCCGGCTCGAAGGGATCAAGGCCAGCCAGCTGGTCCTGGTGCGGCCCGCCGTCGCGGTCACCCTCGAGCTGGGCGGCGCGCGCCGCGACGATCCCCCGGCCGAGGTCCGGGCGATCTTCTTCCTCGTCAGCCCCGAGGAGGACGCCCGCGAGCACCTCAATTTCCTCGCGAACCTGGCCCGGCGCGTCGACGACGACACCTTCATGCCGCAGTGGCTCGCCGCCGAGAACGAGCAGGAGCTGAAGGAGGCGCTCCTCCACGACGAACGGTTCCTCTCCCTCTGCATCCGCGGCTCGGGCCCCTCCGCGAAGCTCATCGACAGGGAGGTCCGCGAGATCACGCTGGAGGAGGGCGCGCTCATCGTCATGGTGCACCGCGGCGAAGAGGTCCTCATCCCACGGGGACGTACCCGCCTGCAGCAGGGGGACCGGCTCACCATCGTCGGGGACGCGGAGACCATCCGGCAGCTGCGCCGGCGCTTCGGCCCGGGCGAGCAGAAGGGGTGCGGCGTACCCTCCCGCCGGACCCGGTCGAGCCAGCGCCCCTGACAGCGGCAGCCTTTCCGACCCGGTCCGGTAGTGGGCGTGGCGCCCGGCTTGCATCCCTCACGGGGCCGACCGCGCCGCCACCGCCCGCCCCCGGTGTGGAGGCCGTGGAACACCCGAGGAAGGGAGCCGAGATGCTGCGCCGGATCGTTGTCCCGCTGGACGGGTCGGACTTCGCCAGGAGCGCGCTGCCGTACGCCGTCGCCCTGGCATCGTCCGACACCACGCTCGAGCTGGTTTCCGCCTTCGACCCCTCGGCCTACCTCACCGTCACCGGCTACGGCGGGATCACCGGCGCGCCCGGATACGACGCCGGCACCGAGGTGCCCGCGGCCGCGGCCGAGTACACCGTGGAGCTGCGCCGCCGCCGCGAGGAAGAGCTCGATCGGGTGGCGGAAGAGGTCCGCTCGGCCTTCGACGCGGACGTCCGCTGGACCATGCTCGACGGGCCGCCGGCCGAGACCATCGCGGAGCATGCCAGCGGGGAGGTCGACCTGATGGTCCTCTCCACCCACGGCCGCGGCGGCCTCGAGCGGGCCTGGCTCGGAAGCGTGGCGGACCGGCTGGTCCAACGCTCCCCCGCGCCCCTCCTCCTCGTCCGGCCCCGCGAAGACCACGCCCACGCTCGCGCGCTCGAGAGCCCGCCCCGGATCCGCCGCGTGCTCGTCCCCCTGGACGGGTCCCGGCTGGCGGAGGCGGTGCTCGAGCCCGCCGCGACCCTCGCCGACGCCGCCGGCGCCGCCGTGGTCCTGGCCAGCGTCATTCCCACCGACCTGATGGTCGGCTCCCCGTACCTGCCGCACCTCGCCCGGGAGCGGGAAGGACGACGGGGCGAGAAGACCCGCGAGATCGGGGACTACCTGGACGAGGTGGCCGAGCGGCTCCGGGGTCGGGGCGTCGAGGTCGCCGCTGCCCACGTGGCGGAAGGCACGCCAGCGTCCACCATTCTCCAGCTGGGGCGGGAGCACGCCGACCTGATCGCCATGGCCACCCACGGCCGGGGCGGACTCCGCCGATGGCTCCTCGGCAGCGTCAGCGACAAGGTGGTCCGCGGCGGGGACCAGCCCGTCCTGCTCGTGCGCCCGGAGGGGAACACCGAGGACTGACGACGACCGAAACGGATGACGAGAAGGAGAGCGGAATGTTCGACAGGATCATCGTCCCCCTGGATGGCTCCGAATTCTCCCGGGTCGCACTGCCCTACGCCCTCGCCGTGGCACGGGGCCACGAGTGCTCCGTCGAGCTGGTCTCCTCCATCGAGCCCGGCACGCCGTTCGAACGCTTCGCGACCGGCGGCGGGGCCTCCGGAGGCGCCGCCGGAGGCCCCGGCGTGGGCGGAACGCTCTCCGCCGGCATTGACAGCCCCGAAACCGCCGAGCTGATCGAGATGGCCCGCCGCGAGCGGGAGTCCGAGCTCCGGGCCATCGCCGCCGAGGCCGCGCCGGAGAGCCGGGGCTCGAGCGTCAGCTGGGCCGTGCTGGAAGGCGTCCCCAGCGACACCATCGCCTACCACGTCGACGCCGTGGACGCCGATCTCGTGGTCATGTCGACCCACGGACGAGGCGGCATCCAGCGGGCGTGGCTCGGGAG
>JBKGZE010000301.1:0-3812 GCA_046545735.1 Gemmatimonadota bacterium
GGTTCGAGCAGAACGTCGGTCGGAGCCGCTCGCTGGCCGTGGATCCCCGGCAGCTCGCCCTGCTCGACAGCGCCGTGACGCTGGCGACGCTCTGGGAAGAGGAGGTGGCCGAGCCAGCGGTGGCGCTCCGTCGGGCAGTGCAGGCCGGGACCGTGTCTGATGACTCGATCGCCGCCTTCTTCGAAGGGGTGGGGCGGCGCCCCGCGGAGCGGGCGCGGACGGCCCTTCGGCGTCTCGACGCCCGGGCGCGCGAGATCGCGCAGCGCGAGCACGCGGCGATGGCGGCGGCCGTGGACCGGATGCGGCTGGCCAGCCTCCTGCTGACGCTCCTGGCCGTGGCCGCAGGGATCGCCATCGCTCTCTGGATCGCCCGGCGGATCTCCGGCCCGTTGACCGCGGCCGTGGTTTTCGCCGAGGCGGTCGCCGGTGGCGACCTGACGCAGGAGCTGAGCGGGGCGGGGGGGGACGAGATCGGCCGTCTCGTGGGCACGCTGAACGCCGTGGCCGCCAAGCTGCGTGAGCTGGTGGGCGAGGTGAACCGGGCGACGGGCCAGCTGGCATCGGCGGCGGAGCAGATCGCGGCCACGTCCGAGCACATCTCGGACACGGTGGACGAGCAGGTGGAGGCCACCGAGTCCATGTCGTCCTCCATGGAGGAGATCGCGGCCCAGATCGCGCGGGTGGCGGAGAACGCCGAGGGTCTCGCGGCGTCCGTCGACCAGACCTCGTCCTCGATCACCGAGATGGGGCAGGCCATCCAGTCGACGGCCGAGAACGCCGACGGACTCGGCTCGGCCGTGGACGAGACCTCCACCACCATGGAGCAGATGGCCACGTCCATCTCGCAGGCGGAGCGGCACGCGCAGGAGACGCGTGCCATCGCGGACGCGGCGGCGGGGGACGCCCAGGCCGGCGGCGCCGCGGTGGACCAGGTCAACACCGGGATCGTGCGCATCCACCAGGAGATGGACAGGCTGGTGGCGATCATCCGTGCGCTGGGGCAGGCGGGCGACTCGGTGGGCGCGATCTCGGAGCTGATGGAGGACATCGCGGACCAGACCAACCTCCTGGCGCTCAATGCCTCGATCGAGGCGGCGCGTGCGGGGGACCACGGGCGCGGCTTCGCGGTGGTCGCGCAGGAGGTCCGCCGTCTCGCCGAACGATCGGTGGAGTCGGCGCGGGACATCCGGACCACGATCCAGGCCGTTCGCGACCGCGTGGGCGAGGCGGTGGAGTCCACGGAAGTGGTGGCGGTACGGACCGATGAGGGGCTGGAGGTGGTAGGTCGCGCCGCGGAGGCGCTGCGCAAGATCATGGAGTCGTCGACCCGGACCCGGGACCTGATGGACGACGTGGCGGTGGCCACGCAGGAGCAGACCCAGGCGGCGAGCCAGACCAGGGAGGCCATGCGCGACATCCAGCAGATCGCCGAGGAGTCCCGGATCGCCACGCGCGAGCAGGCCCAGAGCAGTCGCCAGATCGTGGGCGCTGTGGAGAGTATGAACCGTCAGACGCAGGCGGTGTTCGAAGCCACGGCCGAGCAGAAGCGGGGGGGCGAGCTGATCCTGAAGAGCACCGAGGAGATCAGCGACGGCGCCCGCGCGGCGCAGGCGGCGGTCCAGCAGCTGGTGTCGGCGGCTCAGAACCTTTCGGCACAGGCGAGCCGTCTCAGCCAGCTGGTGAGCGCCTTCCGTGTCTGATCTCGACGGCGTCCTGGAATCGATCGCCGGCGATAACGAGTGGGCCCGGCACGAGGCGCTGGAGGCGCTCGCGGAACGGGGCGCCCCGCCCGGAGAGATTCGCCGCCTGCGGGAGCGACTCCTGCACACCGACGCCACGGCCCGCGTCGCCGCGCGCATGGCCCTGGCCGCCCTGGCGAGTCCGGACTCCGCGTCGGCTGACGAAGCGCGGGCGCAGCTGGAATCGGCGCTCGAGGCGGACGAGGTCGATGCCAGGGTCCTGGCCGCTTCGGCGCTCGGCGAGGCCGGCGATCCGCGGGCGGGCGAAGCGCTCGTCCGGGCGCTCGACGACCCGGAGCCGAACGTGGTGGCCGCCGCCGCCGACGCGCTGGGTATCCTCCGGTACGCGCGGGCGCTCGAGCCCCTGGCCGAGCTGAGCCGGTCCGGCGACTACTGGGTCCGGGCGGCCGCGGTGGTGGCGCTGGGGCGGCTGGAGGACGAACGGGCCGTGCCGGTGCTGGAGCGGCTGGCGCGGGAGCCCGGGCTGGCGAAGCCGGTCGTGGAGGCGCTCCGCCACATTGGCCATCCGGTTGTGCTCACCGCGCTCGGGCGGGTCCGTGAGGCCGCCCCCGAAGACGCGCTCCGGGCCGCGGGCGCCGTGCTGGCCGCGCATCCGGATACGCCGGCCCCGGACTGGGTGGTGGTCGAGGCCGGTCGCCACGAGGACTACCTCCGCGCCGCGCTCGCGGCGGAGGACGATCCCGGGATCGCACGCCTCCTCGGCCTGGCCGCTTCCGATACGGCCGTGGAGACGCTCTTCACACTGGTCGGCCCGCCCCGGCGCAGCGACGCGGCCGTGGCCGGGATCACGGCGCTGCCGGACGACCGACGGTCGGACGCCATTCTCGACCGGCTGCGGACCACGGAGGGGAGCGAGCTCGCCATGCTTCTCGCCCTCCTTCCGGCCGTGACCGATCCGGCGCGCGCACGGGAGCTGGTCCCGCTCCTGGCGCACGGCGGCGCGGAGGTCCGGGCCGCGGCGGCCGAGGCGCTCGGCCGGGCGCCCGCGAAGGAAGCGCTGTCGCTGCTGACGGCCGAACTCTCGCGCCAGGAGGCGGCGCCCGAGGTGATCCGGGCGGTGGGCGGGCTGGGCGAGGTGGCGTGCGCTTCGCTCATCCCCCTGCTGGGCGATCCGTCGCCGGAGGTTCGCGCCGCCGCGGCGAACGCGCTGGCCCGGTGCGCCGGGCACGCCGTCGAGGCCGAACTGCGGGACGCGCTGGGCCGGGAAACCGATCCGGGTACGCGACAGGCGCTTCTCCAGGCCGTCGGCCGCGCGGCCGGCGAGGCGGCCCTCGACGTCCTGGTCCCCGCGCTCGAAGACGAGGAGCTGGACGTCCGACTCGCGGCTATCGAGGCGCTGGGCTCGACCGGCAGCGACGCGGCGGTCCCGCCGCTCTCGAGCGCCCTGCAAGGCTCGCGCGCCGAGCGGGTTGCGGCGCTGCGCGGGCTCGGCAGGATCGGCTCGGCCGCGGCCGCGGCCCCGGTGGGCGGTGCCCTCGACGACTCCGATCCCGACATCCGCCGCGCGGCCGCACTGGCCGCCGCGGAGCTGCGGGGCGGGATCGATGAGCGCTGGCTGGACCGGATGGTCCGGGATGAGGATGCCCTCGTCCGGAGCTGCGCCGCCCGGATCCTCGCTCGTGAGGGCGAGGCCGGGCGCCCCCGACTGGAGGCCATGGCCGCGGGCGACCCGGATCCGGGGGTCCGGGAGAAGGCGCGACGAGGACTGCGCGGGACCGGCTGATGCCCACGCCCTTCACCGACGATGAGTATCGCCTGTTCTCCGACTGGCTCGCCCGGGAGTACGGGCTCCGGTTCGGGCCGGAGAAGCGGGAGATCCTTCGCGCGCGCCTCGATCCGCTGCGGGCGGCGCTCGACCTGCCCACCTTCGAGCGTCTCCTCTTCAGGGTGCGGTTCCACCCGGGTCGTGAGGAGGATCGACGCACCCTCATCGCGCACCTGACGAACAACGAGAGCTACTTCTGCCGGGAGTCCAGTCAGCTGGAGATCCTGCGCGAGCTGCTCCAGGAGCTCCACCGTGGTGCCAAGGCGGAGGGCCGCCCGCTCCGGATC
>JBKGZE010000302.1:0-3788 GCA_046545735.1 Gemmatimonadota bacterium
GCGGGACGGGGCGGCCGTGCGCTTCCGGGCCGCCGGGAGCGGTTTCGGCGAGGTCGCGATCGAGGCCGACGAGCCGCCGGCGCGGGCCGCGGCCCGCGTCGGCGGGCGGCTGGAGAGCCGGGTCGCGGAGGGCACTGTCCTCCTGCGGTTCCACTGAACGGGGAATCTTGAACTCGGAAGGTCCTCAGGGGCCGGAGCGGACACGATGAGCACGATCAAGCTCCTCCTCGTCGACGACGAGGCCGACTACGTCAGGGCGATGGCCGAGCGGCTGGCGCTGCGAGACGTGGACAGCCAGGTGGCGCTCAGCGGCGAGGAGGCCCTGCGGGCCGTGGATGAAGACGAGCCCCACGTCATGGTGCTCGACCTGCGCATGCCGGGAATTGACGGCATGGAGGTGCTGGAGCGGGTGAAGCGGGAGCACCCGCACGTCCAGGTCATCGTGCTCACCGGCCGGGGCTCCGAGGCGGACGAGGCGGCGGCGCGGGAGCTCGGCGCGTTCGAGTACCTGGAAAAGCCCACCGACACCGGCGAGCTCCTGGACACCATCCGCTCGGCGTGGACGAAGGCGCTCGACCTTGTCAAGCAGTCGGGCAAGCAGTTCACGCGCTCCATGACCGCCGCCGCCGCGGCCGAGGGCGGCGCCGACCTGGCGCTGGAGTACATGGAGGAGGAAGAAGCGGCGGATGCGGCGGAGGAGTCGGCGGCGTCGGCGGCGTCGGCGGCGGAATCCGAGGCCTCCCTCAAGGTGCTCTACGTGGATGACGAGGAGGACTTCGTCCAGACTCTCGCGGAGCGCATGCGCATGCGGGAAGTGGGAGGCGACGTGGCGCTGGGCGGGGAGGAAGCGCTCGAGATGCTCGAGCTGGAGACCGAACGCCCGGACGTCATGGTCCTCGACATCCAGATGCCGGGGCTGGACGGGCTGGAGGTGCTGCGTCGTGTGAAGCGGCAGTACCCGGAGATCCAGGTCGTCATTCTGACCGGCCACGGGTCGAAAAAGGACGAGGCGGAGGCACGCCGGCTCGGGGCGTTCGACTACCTGCGCAAGCCGGTCGAGATCGAGGAGCTGATGGAGACGGTCCGGCGCGCGGCCCGCGCCCCGCGGACGAGCGCCGAAGCCGATCGCGCCCCGGGCGAGGCCGGGTAGCGCCAGACCGATGGCGGAGCGCTGGGGGAACCGCGATCCTGTTCGCGGCGGGGCGGAATGGCTCATCTCCGGCAGCCGCTACCGGCGGATGCTGGTCACCGCCGTGCTGGCGGTCTCCGCGGTGGCGCTGCTGCCGCTCGGCATCATGTCGTGGATCAGCTACCGGCAGTACCGGGAGGCGTTCCGCTCGGAGATGACCCGGCCGATGCTGCGCTTCGCGGAGGCCGGCAAGCACTCGCTGGAAGCGTACCTGAACGAGCGGCTGTCGGGGCTCGGGCTCGTGGTCCGGACGAACAGCTACGAGCAGCTGACCGACCCGGCCATCCTGGATTCGGTGCTGATCAAGCTGAAGCAGACGTTCAGCGGCGTGGTGGACCTGGGCGTGATCAACGACGACGGCACGCAGGTGGCCTACGCCGGACCGTACGAGCTGCAGGGGCGGAACTACGAGGCGCAGGAATGGTTCCGGGAGCTCACGACCCGAGGATCGTACATCAGCGACGTGTTCATGGGCTACCGAAACGTGCCCCACATCGTGGTCGGCATCCACGCCGACCGGGAGAACGGGCGGTGGTACGCTCTGCGTGCGACGATCGACACGGACGTCTTCCACTGGCTCGTGCGCGATCCCGGCACCCGTCGGCCGGATCAGGGCACGTTCTGCAGCCGGTGCCACTCGCTCGGCGTGCCGGCGTTCGGCGACGCCTTCATCATCAACGGCGAGGGCGTCCTCCAGACACCGTCGGCCATGTATGGCGCGGTCCTCGACACCGCGCCGCTGCCCCCGCTGCCGCGCCCCGACGAGACCCGCTTCACCACATTCACGGACGGGATCGGGAACCCGGTGGTCGCGGCGTACGCCCGGATCAACCGGTCCCCGTTCACCCTCGTCCTCCTCAGTCCCCGGGACGAGTTCCACGCCGGCTGGGCTTCGCTGAGACGCGACCTGGTGCTCCTGCCGCTGATCAGCGGGATCATCATCCTCGCGCTGATCATCGGCGGCGCCATCTACACCGTCCGATCGGCGCGAGCGGCGGACCGGCGGCGCGCGGCCCTCTTCCACGAGATGGAGTACACCAACAAGCTGGCCGCCATCGGCCGGCTCGGGGCCGGCGTGGCCCACGAGATCAACAACCCGCTGTCGATCATCACGCAGAAAGCGGGGCTCTTGCACGACCTCCTGGAGCGCTCGAACACGCCGCCATCCAGAGAGAAGCTGCTGGAGATCGTCGAGTCGGTGCAGAAGTCGGCGGACCGGTGTGGCGGGATCACGCACCGGCTGCTCGGCTTCGCGAAGCACATGGACGTCCAGCGGGAGACGATCAACCTGGACCTGCTGATCCGCGAGGTGCTGAGCTTCCTCGAGAAGGAAGCCAGCTATCGCGGCATCCAGATCGACCTGAACCAGCCGGACGACACGCCGGCGATCGTCAGCGACCGTAGCCAGCTGCAGCAGGTCTTCCTGAACATCATCAACAACGCGTTCGCCGCCGTGGAGGATGGCGGACGCATCGAGATCGGGATTCGGCGGGCGGATGCCCGGGACGTCGCCGTCACGATCTCTGACAACGGCGTCGGGATCCCGCAGGAGAACCTGCCGCGGATCTTCGACCCGTTCTTCACGACGAAGACGGGGTCCGGAACCGGGTTGGGGCTGTCCATCACATACGGAATCGTCCAGAAGCTGGGCGGCGACATCAGCGTGGAGAGCGAGGCGGGCGTGGGCACCTCGTTCACCGTGAGGCTGCCCATCGATGGACCCGAGGCGAGGAGCGGCAATGGAACCGGTGCGCGTGCTGATCGTCGATGACGAGGAAGAGCTGGTGAGCGCTCTCACCGAGCGGCTGGAGCTGCGCGGGTTCATCGCCAGTGGGGCAACGAGCGGGGAGGAAGCGCTCAACGCGCTCGGAGGGAGGCGGTGCGATGTGGTGGTGGTGGACATCCGCATGCCGGGTCTGGGAGGGCTGGAGCTGACCCGGCAGATCCGGTCGGAGCACCCTGCCACGGCGGTGGTCCTCCTGACGGGCCGGCTCTCGGCCGACGACGCCGAGGAAGGCTACGCCGCGGGAGCGTTCGAGTATCTGGCCAAGCCCGTACCGATCGAGACGCTGGAGCGGGTGCTCCGTGCGGCGGCCGGACGGACGATGGAGGAGGCATGAGCGAAACGACGGTGTTGCTGGTGGACGACGAGGAAGATTTCGTGGCTGTGCTGTCGGAGCGGCTGGCGCACCGGGGCCTGGCGGTGGACGCGGCGACCAGCGGCGAGGAGGCGCTGGAGAGGGCCCGGGCGAAGGGCTACGACGCGGTCCTGCTGGACATGGCCATGCCCGGACTGGACGGTGTCGAGACGCTGAAGCGGCTCCGGTCGATCAACGCGGACCTGCAGGTCGTGATCCTTACGGGGCAGGCCACGCTGGCGCAGGGGGTGGAAGCGATGAAGGCGGGTGCCCTCGACCTGGTGGAGAAGCCGGTGGATCTGGACGATCTGGTCGGTCTGATCGACGACGCGGCCCGCCGCCGGACCACGCTCGACGACGAGCGGGTTAAGCGGCGGATAGAGGAGGTCACACGGAAGAGAGGGTGGTGACGGGTGGGCCTCAGAACGTTGCGGGAGATCATGGTCCCCATCGACCAGTAC
>JBKGZE010000303.1:0-3771 GCA_046545735.1 Gemmatimonadota bacterium
GGGTTTTTGCGAATGCGTCAATCCTCGATCGTTCGACGCGGACGCCTTCGGCTTCCACCTGGCCCGCCTGGACGTGCGCCAGAACAGCGCGTTCCACGACCGCGCGCTCGCCCAGCTCTTCTCGGCGGCCGGGATCGACGCCGCCGACTACCCCGAATGGCCCGAGGCCCGGCGCCTCGAGCTGCTGGAGCGGGAGCTCGCTTCGACCCGCCCGCTGGTCCGGCCCGACCGCTCGGTCGGCGCGGAAGCGGACGCTGTGCTCGCGGCCTACCGCGTCCTGGTCGAGCATCAGCGCGAGTACGGCACCGCTGGGCTCGGCGCGCTCATCGTGAGCATGACCCGTGACGTCTCCGACCTGCTGGCCGTCCACGTCTTCGCCCAGGAGGTCGGCCTCGAGGTGCAGACACCGGACGGACCCGCGTGCGCTCTCGAGGTCGTGCCGCTGTTCGAGACCATCGACGACCTCCGCCGCAGCCCGGATATCCTGAAGGCCTACCTCGAGAACCCGCTCGTTCGACGCGGGCTCGAGGACCGGCGGGAGCGGGAGGGGCTGGACCGCCCGGTGCAGCAGGTCATGGTCGGCTACAGCGACAGCAACAAGGACGGCGGCATCTTCGCCAGCCTCTGGGGACTCTATCGGGCGCAGGCGGCCCTCACCGAGGCTGGCGCGCAGACGGGGGTCCGCGTCCGCTTCTTCCACGGACGCGGCGGGACCATCGGCCGGGGCGCCGGGCCGACGCACCGGTTCCTCAAGGCCATGCCCCGCGGCGCCCTCGCCGGCGACCTCCGGCTCACCGAGCAGGGCGAGACCATCGCGCAGAAGTACGGCAGCCTCGACACCGCCGGGTACAACATCGAGCTCCTGACCGCCGGCGTCGCCCGCGCCCTGGTGCACGACCGCAAGGCCTCCGACGGCGAGCACCCCCTCGAGCCGGTGATGGACCGCCTGGCCGAGGAGAGCCGAACCGCCTACGAGGCGCTGCTCCGCACCGACGGGTTCATGACCTTCTTCCGCGAGGCCACCCCCATCGACGCCATCGAGCAGAGCCGCATCGGCTCGCGGCCCGCACGACGCACCGGCCAGCAGACCCTCGATGACCTGCGCGCCATCCCCTGGGTCTTCAGCTGGGGGCAGTCCCGCTACTTCCTCTCCGGGTGGTACGGCGTCGGAACCGCCCTCGAAGCGGTCGGCGCCGAGGAGCCCGACGCCTTCGACGCCATTCGCGAGCACCTCATCCCATGGGCGCCGCTCCACTACCTCCTGAGCAACGCCGCCACCACCATCGCGTTCACCGACCCGGACGTCATGAGGGAGTACGCGGGCCTCGTCCACGACGACGACGTCCGCGACCGCTTCCTCGACCTCATCCTCGCCGAGCGCGAACGCACCGTGCGCGCCCTCGAGCACGCCTACGGCGGGCCCCTCGCCGAGCGGCGGCCCAACATCCACGGCATGGCCGAGCTCCGGCGCGAAGGCCTGCGCCGACTCCATACCCAGCAGATCGAGCTCCTCCGTGAGTGGCGCAAAGGTGGGGCCCACGGGCCCCAGGCCGACTCCCTCCAGACCCGTCTGCTCCTCACCGTCAACGCCATCGCCAGCGGACTCGGCGGAACCGGCTGACGGCCACGGCCCCGCGATCCTGACGTCTACGTGCGCCCTCGCGAGGCGAGCGACGCGTTCACGATAGCAGGGTTGCGGGATGATCCGCTCGCAATTTGGTGGTTCTCCCGACACGGGCACCGGGTCCGCCCGGTTAGCTTCCGGGCGTGGCTCGCGGGCAGGGGGCGGCGGGCGGAACCGAGCGGATCGGGAGCGGGAGAATGGCAGGACAGGTCGTGCGGCTGATGGTGATCGCGGTGCTGGCGGCGGTCGGGCAGGGGAGCGGGGTGGTGGCGTGGTCTGGCCCGGCGGCGCTGGCCGCGTCGATCCGGACGGACGGCTCCGTCGAGGGGCCCGCGCCGGAGGTCCGGGCCGTCCTGTTCTACTCCCCCCAGTGCCCGCACTGCCACGACGTGATGCGCGATCACCTTCCGCCGCTGCTCCGGCAGCACGGGGACGCGCTCCGGATCGTCCAGGTGAACGTGGACACGCCGGCGGGGCAGACCCTGTACCGCGCCGTCGTGGCTCACTTCCGCCTGGGACGGGACCGCCTGGGCGTGCCGGCGATGGTGGTGGGCGACCGCATCCTGGTGGGGGCCTGGGAGATCCCGGCCCACTTGCCGGATCTGGTCGAAGCCGGCCTGGCGGGGACGGGCGTGGACTGGCCGCCGATTCCGGAAGTGCGCGCCTTCATGGCCGTCCAGGGTGATCCGAGCCAGCCGGGGGCGGCGGCCGGCGCGGCCGCGGATGCCTCTACCGGAAGCTCGGTCTCGGAGCGCTTCATGAGCGACCCCGTGGGGAACGGCATCGCGGTCCTCGTGCTGCTCGGGATGGTCGTGGCCCTCGCCCTGTCGATCCGGACGGTCCACAACCCGCGGCGGAAGCTCGCCACCTGGCCGGCCTGGACGGTTCCCGTCCTGGCCCTGGTCGGGGCCGGCGTCGCCTCGTACCTGGCCTTCGTGGAGGTCAACGGCGTGGAGGCGGTCTGCGGCCCCGTGGGCGACTGCAACCGGGTGCAGGCGAGCCCGTACGCGTACTTCGCGGGCGTGCCCGTGGGCGTGCTCGGCGTGGTCGGCTACGCCGCTCTGGGCGTGATCGCCGCGGCGGCCCGCATCCGACGGCCGGCCTCGCGGCGGCTCCCGCTGCTGGTCTGGGGAATGGCCGCCGCCGGCGTGGCGTTCTCGATCTACCTGACCTTCCTGGAGCCGTTCGTCATCGGCGCCACCTGCATGTGGTGCATCAACTCCGCCATCGTCATGACGCTGATCCTGCTGGTGGCGACCCCGGACGCGGTCCGGGCCCGGCTCGGCGGTCACCAGGGATCCCGCTCTCCTCGCGCCCGGAGAATGGCCGGGGCGGCCTGAGGTCAGACGGGGTCCGCCGCCCGCTGGAGCCGGTCCCTGACGCCCTCCCACTCGGGCGTGTCCGGCACGGCTTCCACCAGGACGAGGTCGCAGCCGGCGGCGTCCATGGCGTGGAGGGTCGCGTAGAGGAGGCGGGCGTAGGCGGCGGGGTCGTCGGGCATGGGGTACGGGTGGTCCACGGGCGCGTCCAGCGGGCCGAGGAGGAGCGCGCCCACGGTCCGACGTTCGGCAGCTGCCGCCCGGGCGGCCGAGGCCGCCGTTGCGCGCTGCTCCGCGGCGTAGAGCCGGACCGCCGCGCGGGGCGCGTAGTGCCGGTCCATCATGCCGGGTGAGGGGCGAGCCTCCTCTCCGGCGCCCGGCGTGGGACGGGCGAGGGGGCCGGTCACCTCCTCGATCTCCGGGGGCGGGATGATCCCGGGCCGGAGGAGCGTCGGCGTCCCGGCGAGGGAGACGACGGTGGACTCGATCCCGACCGGTGACGGGCCACCGTCGAGGATCAGACCCACCCGGCCTTCCAGCCCCCGCGCCACGTGCTCGGCCGTGGTCGGCGAGACGGCGGTGGACGGGTTGGCGCTGGGGGCGGCCACGGGGCTGGCGGCCGCGCTCAGCAGCGCCCGCGCCACCGGGTGCGACGGGACCCGGACCGCGACCGTGGACAGCCCCGCCGTCGCCGCCGGTGCCACACGGCCGGCGCTCTCCAGCACCAGCGTGAGCGGGCCCGGCCAGAAGCGGCGGCTCAGCGCCTCCGCGGCGTCGGGCCAGTCGGCCACGAGGGCGCGCGCCGCCTCTGCGGAGCCCACGTGCACG
>JBKGZE010000304.1:0-3770 GCA_046545735.1 Gemmatimonadota bacterium
CCACACCGGCGTACGGGAGCGAGGACGAATGGCGGACGAAGCGGAACGGCAGGAAGGCGACGGGGTCCGGCTGCAGGTGGCCGGCGCGAAGGTGAAGGACTCGGGGAAAGGCGTGGCCCGGGTAGCCCGCACGGCGCTCGACGCCCTCGGGATCCGGGAGGGGCAGGCGGTGGAGATCGTCGGCAAGCGATCGACGGCGGGCATCGCGCTGCCGCCCTATCCGGAGGACGAGGGGCTCGACCTGATCCGGCTGGACGGGCTGCAGCGGGCGAACGCGGACGTGGGGATGGGCGACCACGTGGAGGTGCGCCGGGTGGAGCCGAAGCCAGCGTCGCGGATCCAGCTGGCGCCGGCTCAGCAGAACATCCGGCTGCAGGGCTCGGGCGAGGCGCTGCGCCGCACGCTCTTCCGGCGGCCGCTGGCCGCTGGCGACGTCATCTCGACCTCGAGCTACCGTCGCTCCGGCGGCGCTCCCGGTGACGGCGACCCGGAGGAGATCTTCCGTCAGTTCTTCCAGCAGCCGTCGTACGCGCTGCAGGAGATCCGGCTGGTGGTGGTGGCCACGAAGCCCCGGGGGATCGTGCAGGTGGCCGAGGACACGGTGATCGAGCTGCTGCCCCAGTATCGCGAGCCGGAGACGCGGCGCACCGACGTGACCTACGACGATGTGGGCGGGATGGGGTCGACCATCGGGCAGGTCCGGGAGATGGTCGAGCTCCCCCTCAAGCACCCGGTCCTGTTCCAGCGCGTTGGGATCGAGCCGCCCAAGGGCGTGCTCCTCCACGGCCCGCCCGGGACCGGCAAGACGCTGCTGGCCCGGGCGGTGGCCAACGAGTCCGATGCCCGCTTCTTCAGCATCGCCGGCCCCGAGATCATGGGGAAACACTACGGCGAGTCGGAGGAGCGGCTCCGGCAGCTCTTCGAGGAGGCGTCGCAGGAGGCCCCGTCCATCGTCTTCATCGACGAGCTGGACTCCATCGCGCCCAAGCGGTCGGAGGTCAGCGGGGAGACCGAGCGGCGGATCGTCGCCCAGCTGCTGAGCCTGATGGACGGGCTCAACCCGCGCCAGAACGTGGTGGTCATCGCCACCACCAACCGCCTGGACGCCATCGACGAGACGCTCCGCCGGCCCGGCCGGTTCGACCGCGAGATCGTGGTGGGCGTGCCGGACTTCGACGGGCGCCGCGAGATCCTCGAGATCCACACGCGCGGTATGCCCACCGAGGACGACGTCTCCGTCGACGACCTCGCCCGCACCAGCTACGGCTTCGTCGGCGCCGACCTCTCCGCGCTGGCCCGGGAAGCGGCCATGGAGGCGCTGCGGCGGAACCTGCCGAGCATCGACCTGGAGGCCGGCGAGATCCCGGCCGAGACGCTCGAGCGGATCCGCGTGACCCGCGGCGACTTCGACGCGGCGCTGAAGCGGGTCCAGCCGTCCGCCATGCGGGAGATCATGATCCAGGTCCCGGACGTCCACTGGGAGGACATCGGCGGGCTGAAGGAAGCGCAGCGCACGCTGCAGGAAGGGGTCGAGCTGCCGCTCAAGACGCCCGAGGCGTTCCGTCGGCTGGGGATCCGGCCGGCCAAGGGATTCCTCCTCTTCGGCCCGCCCGGGACGGGAAAGACACTCATCGCCAAGGCCGTGGCCCGGGAGGCGCAGGCGAACTTCATCGCCACGAAGTCGTCGGACCTGCTGTCGAAGTGGTACGGGGAGTCGGAGCAGCAGGTGTCCCGGCTCTTCGCCCGGGCGAGGCAGGTGGCGCCCACGGTCGTCTTCTTCGACGAGATCGACTCGCTGGCGCCGCAGCGCGGCGGCGGCCTGGGTGAGCCGGCGGTGACCGAACGGGTTGTGAACACCCTCCTGGCCGAGATGGACGGGCTCGAGGAGCTCCAGGGCGTGGTGGTCATCGGCGCCACCAACCGGCCGATGCTCCTGGACCCGGCGCTAATGCGCCCCGGCCGGTTCGACGAGCTGATCTACATCCCGGCGCCGGACACCGAGGCACGTCGCCGGATCCTGACCATTCACACGCGGAGCATGCCCGTGGGCGACGATGTCGACTTCGACTCTCTGGCCGACCGGACCGAGCGCTACACGGGCGCCGACCTCGAGGACCTCGTCCGCCGGGCGGGGCTGCACGCGCTGCGGGAGGACATGGAGACGCCCACCGTCGGGATGCGGTTCTTCGAGGCGGGGCTGAAGGAGACGCGGGCGTCCGTCACCCCGGAGATGGAGAAGGACTACGAGCAGATCTTCCAGCACCTGAAGCAGGAGAGCCCGCTGGGCCCGCGCCGCATCGGGTTCCAGGTGGAGCGGGAGACGGCTCAGCCGCAGGAGGAGACGCTCGTGGTGCGGGAGTAGGTACCCGGTCCCCCGCGCCGGGAGCGGGGTGGGCCGGGGTCACCCGGCCCGCCAGCCATACAGCGCGGCGGCCGTGTTGTGGGCCAGCACGCGGTCCTTGGCCACCACGAAGACGGCCGGGGTCCGAAGCCGGCTGATGGTGAGGGAGTCGTGCCCCACGCACTGCCCCATCAAGAGCACGAGGCCGACGCCCTCCCGCTCGAGCAGCTCCGCCTGGGCCAACGGGTTGCACAGCATCTCCCGTCGGCCCGGCCGGACCTTCTGCCCGTTCCGGATCCCGACGCGCTCCTTCGGGACCGAGCCCGTCTTGCAGCACGACGATGACACGCGGAAGCCGTTCGTTCCCAGCACCGAAGCCAGCTGGTGCGCTTCCTCGCGGAAGCCGATGCAGAACACCAGGCCGAGGCGCTCCACGCCGGCACGCCCGGCGAACTCCATCACCTCCTCGACCCGGCACGGCGGCGGGTCCTGCCCCGCTCCCGCGTCCCGGACCTCCGCCGCCAGACGGTCCAGCAGGTCGTCGCTCCAGCCGCTGAACCGCCTGTCTCCGCGGCGCGGGCGACGGCCGTACAACGCGTCTTTCAGGTAGCCCTTGCGCCCATGCAGCGCAGCCACCGGGTTGTGATGGAGCCGAACGTCCCGGACCACCAGCGATGTCACGGGCCCGGAAGCACGACGGATGAACAGGGCATCATGGCCCACGCACATCCCCGCCACCACGCTCAGGTCCACCAGCTCCGCCCGGAAAAGGTCCGCCTGCGCCACCGGAGCACACCGCCCGCTCTCCCGCGGCAGCACCACCCGGAAGCCCGCCTCCTCCAGATAGCCCGCCGTCAGCTCCGCCTCCACACGCGTGTCCGGGCAGTGCGCCACGCCCAGACGCGAGTACCCCATCCGCCGCGACAGCTCCACCACCTCCCGCACCCGCACCCAGCGGCCGTACCCGTCCGCCTCCACCCGCGCCGCGTGGTGCGCCAGAAGGCGGGCCCGCTCCGACGCGTACAGCACGTCGAATTCCGGGAACGACCCCCGCATCGGACAGTTCTCGGGCGTCGCATCCAGGCGACCCACGCGGCAGGCGTACCGATCACAGCGCGCGCATTCGACTGCCATGCCCCACCTCCCGACCCCCCGGCCTCCTCGCTCCAGTCGGCCGCCGAAGATACCAGCAAGTATGCTCCATCGCGCGGGCAAGCAGGGCCTGGGCTCCGCCGTGCTCGCCGGCATGGCCCGCGCCCAGGAGGGGGGCTACGACTACGTGGCGACCATGGACGCCGATTTCTCGCACCCCCCGCGCTACCTGCCCGACCTGCTGGCCCGCCGCGAGGAGGCCGACGTGGTGGTCGGCTCGCGCTACGTGCCCGGCGGCGGTGCCCGCGACTGGGGGCTGGCCCGCCGGGCCATGAGC
>JBKGZE010000305.1:0-3745 GCA_046545735.1 Gemmatimonadota bacterium
CGCCACGTCCCCATGCCTTCGCTCGACCGCCTGGATCAGCGGAGTGACCCCCCTGTCGCCATGGTAGAACACGATCCACCCCGGGGCAAACCGGACGTCCGGGCCGGGGCCCCGGGGGCGGGTGGGGGTGACGCGCCAGCCGTTCCACTCGCCGGAGCGGGGGAGTACGACCCGAGCGTGGGTTGGTCGCCGCGGTTCGTTCGCTGGACTGTGGTCAAAGGGCAGCTTCCTCGCGATAATCCATGATCGAGGCCGGCTTTGCCGACCCGACGAAGCAGTCCATCGACCTCGTGCGCCCCAGAGACATGCCCAACGTTTCCTGCGTTCTCCCGCTGCCGGCCAGAGCCCTGCTGGCGGCTCTGCTCCTGGCGGCGACCGGCTGCCAGCCGGCCGTACCGACCGATCCGCCGCCGGCGCCGGCCGCCGCCGCGGCTTCCGATTCCGTCGCGGCTGCCGATTCCGTCGGGGCGTCCGGGTCCGTCGCGCTCCCCGAGGCCGTGCCCTTCTGGGAGAACGCCACGATCTATTTCCTCCTCACCGACCGCTTCCACAACGGGGACCCGGGCAACGACCTGACCCTGGGCCGCGACGGCGACCACGCGACCCTGCGTGGCTTCATGGGCGGCGACCTGGCGGGCATCACGCAGAAGATCGAGGAGGGCTGGTTCGATTCCCTCGGTGTCAACGCCATCTGGCTGACCCCGTTCGTGGAGCAGATCAGGGGGAAGACCGACGAGGGCACCGGCGACACCTACGCCTATCACGGCTACTGGGCGGCCGACTGGACCCGGATCGACCCCAACTTCGGGACCGAGGAGGACCTCCGGCGCCTGGTGGACGTGGCGCACGACCACGGCATCCGCCTGGTCATGGACGTGGTGATCAACCATACCGGCCCGGTGACCCCCCTCGATCCCCAGTGGCCCGACGACTGGGTCCGGACCGATCCCAGCTGCACCTACCAGGGCTACGAGACCACCGTCGAATGCACGCTGGTGGACAACCTGCCCGACATCCGCACGGAGAGCCTGGAGCCCGTCGACCTGCCGCCGTCGCTGATGGAGAAATGGGCGGCCGAGGGCAGGCTGGAACAGGAAATGGCGGAGCTGGACGCCTTCTTCGACCGCACGGGCTGGCCCCGCGCGCCCCGGTACTACCTGATCAAGTGGCTGACGGACTGGGTGCGCGAGTTCGGCATCGACGGCTACCGCGGGGACACCGCCAAGCACGTCGAGCCGGAGGTATGGACCGAGCTGAAGCAGGAAGCGGTCGCGGCCCTGCGGGAATGGAAGGACGCGAACCCGGAAGAGAAGATCGACGACCGCGACTTCTTCATGATGGGCGAGGTGTACGGCTACGGGATCGGCGGCGGACGCGCCTACGATTTCGGCGACAGGGCCGTGGACTTCTACGACCACGGCTTCGAGAGCCTCATCAACTTCGCCTTCAAGGCCGACGCCGAGAAGGACCCGCACAACCTCTTCCAGGACTACTCGTACCAGCTCAACCAGGGCCCGCTCGACGGCGTGGGCGTGTTGAACTACGTCAGCTCCCACGACGACGGCGCCCCCTTCGACCGCGAACGCCGCCGGGCGATGGAAGCGGGCACGAAGCTGCTCCTGGCGCCCGGCGCCGTCCAGGTCTACTACGGCGACGAGACGGCGCGGCCCCTCGAGGTCCCCGGCGCCGTGGGCGACGCCAACCTCCGCTCCTTCATGAACTGGGACGACGTCGAGCGGAACACCCGCGTCGACGGCCGTCGCACCCGTGAGATCCTGGAGCACTGGCGGAAGCTGGGCCGCTTCCGGCGGGCCCACCCCGCCGTCGGAGCCGGCGTGCACGAGCGGCTCCAGCAGCAGCCGCTCGTCTTCAGCCGGACCCTGGAGGTGGAGGGTTACACCGATCGGGTGCTGGTCCTGCTCGACGGCGAGCCGGGGGCGAAGACCCTACCCGTCCGCGGCCTGTTCGACGACGGGACCGAGCTGCTGGACTACTACTCCGGCCAGCGCGTACGCGTGGAAGGGGCGCGTGTGGTGGTGGACTCGCCCCACGGGATCGTGCTGCTGGGGGAGGAACGCGGAGGCTGAGGGGACGACAACGCGTGTGATCTTCCGATCCCTATCGACGCCCACTGCACACCCTCGTTCCCATCGCTGAGGCTCGTCACATGGCCGGCCGGTTCTCGAGAACGAGCCAGGTCACTCCGCCGGGACGGGTGCTACACCCTCAGCGCAGCCGCCGCATCTCCCCGCGCCCGCGGCCCCCGGGCACCTGCCCGATGCGCCACACGAAGCGCACGATGAGGTGCCGGCCCAGCGTGTTGGTGCGGGACTCCTGCACGAAGTTGGCGGCGTTCACGAAGGCCACGCCCTGGTTCTGGTCCAGGAGGTCGAAGGCGGTGAGCTCGAGCTCGCCCCGGCCGTCCATGAAGAGGCGGGAGGCGGAGGCCTGCCAGAGCGTCACGTCCTGGCCGGGGCCGAAGACCTCTTCGTCGAAGAACTGCTGCCGCAGCGAGGTGGCCAGCGTCCACTCCTCGGCGGGGTACCACTCGGCGTCGGCACGCAGCGTCGTGTTCAGGTAGCTCCGGTTCTGCTGCTCGCTCAGCGAGTAGCGCACGTCGTTGAAATTGAGGTCGACACCGGCCTCGACGTCGAAGGTACCCTTGCGCCGGTTCTCCACCGAGAGGCTCACCCCGTTGCGCACGATGGTGGTCTCGTTGTCCTGCAGGTTCAGGAGCTGCTGCTCCCGGGACCAGGTCAGGTCGTAGCCCAGCTCGACATCGGCCCCGATGCGCCGGATGGGGGTGGAGAAATCGATGCCGCTGTTCAGCGTCCAGGCGTCATCGGTGTTCACGGGGGTCACCGTCTGCACCCCCCGCTCGTCGACGACGCGGGCCTGCCGGATGGCGTCCTGCTGGTAGGCGAAGCGGGCGTATGCGAAGACGTTGCGGAAGGTGAACTGGTCGAACCAGCGCTGCGCGAGCTGCAGCGTGTGGCGGGTCTCGGGCTGCAGCTCCGGGTTGCCCACGTAGACGTTCAGCGGGTCGGTGTTGTCGACGAAGGGCTGCAGGTCCCGGGTGTCGGGCTCCCGGGCCGAGGCGGCGTAGCGGGCGTTGAGCGTCCAGCCGTCGCGGATCTCGTAGCGGAAATTGGCGTTGGGGAGGAGGAAGTGGAAGTCGCGCCGGATGCGCTCCTGCGCCTCGGGGATGCGCCCGTCCAGGGTGGAGCGCTGGTACTCGGTGCCCAGCGTCAGGAAGGTGCGCTCCGTGTTGCGGCTCAGGCGGAAGCCCCCGTTCAGGTAGCCGTAGCGCTGGTCGAGGCGGGAGCTCAGGGCGTCGTCGAAGACCGGGGACCCGCTGCGCAAGTCGAAGACGGACTGGGTCTGGTCGTCTCCCACGCTGCGCCGCTGGGCGTAGAGCTCCAGCACCCGGGACCCGCCCAGGGGCTGCGTCAGCGCCAGACGCTGGGACTCGGTGTAGCCCCGGGTGTCCTGCTGCTGGAGCTGGCGCACCTCCTCGGAGGTGAGGGCGTCGCCCCGCGAAGGCCCGCCCCGCCCCGGGGCGGCGATGAGGCCGTCCAGCTCCGAGGAGGACTCCCGGTCGTTGAGGACGCCGCGGGCGGAGAAGACCAGGCTGCGCCCGTTCTCCGACAGGCGCTTCCGCCAGGTGAGCTGCACGTTCCCCGTGAGGTTTTCGCTGTCCGAGTCCAGCGTACTGGCGACGTTGTTGATCACCTGCCCCTCCGGG
>JBKGZE010000306.1:0-3737 GCA_046545735.1 Gemmatimonadota bacterium
GAACCGGGGTCCCGCCTCGCCGTACCCGAGCACCGCGCCCACCGGCTCCTCCTCCGCTCGTGGCGCCCCCGCGCTGGCGGCGTCAGATTGGGGGAGGCTGTCATCGAGCACCGCCAACGACGCGAGCGACCCATGACCCCTCGACGCCTTTCCCCCGCCCTCCTCGTCCCGGCCTTCCTCCTCGGCGCGACCGCCGGGTGGGCCCAGACCGACTTCGAGGAGGACGTCATCCCGACCTCCGCCGGCGACCTGACCATCACCTTCATCGGTCACGGTACCCTGATGTTCTCCATCGGCGACCGGGTGATCCACGTCGATCCGGTGAGCCGCGAGGCCGATTACGACGGCCTCCCCGACGCCGACCTGGTCCTGGTCACGCACGAGCACGGCGACCACCTGGACCAAGAGGCCATCGCGGAGGTCCGGACACCGGAGACCGAGATCGTCTGCTCCGCCTCCTGTGAGGGGCCGCTGAACCGGGCGATCGTGCTGGAGAACGGCGAGACGCGGGAGGTGGCGGGATTCCAGGTCGAGGCCGTGCCCGCGTACAATATTGAGCACATGCGCGACGACGGGCGGCCGTACCACCCGAAGGGGAACGGAAACGGCTACGTCATCACGTTCGGCGACACCCGGGTCTACGTCGCTGGCGACACCGAGAATACACCGGAGATGAAGGCGCTCCGCGACATCGATGTCGCCTTCCTGCCCATGAACCTGCCGTACACCATGACGCCGGCCATGGTGGCCGACGCGGCGCGGGCGTTCCGCCCCCGCATCCTCTACCCGTACCACTATGGCGACACGGACCCGGCCGAGCTCGTGCGGCTGCTGGAGGACGAGCCGGACATCGAGGTCCGGGTCCGGGCCATGGAGTGAACGGGAAGCCGGCGAACGGGCGACCGGTCAGGCGCCGGACGGTGGAATGCCGCTTGCGCCTATGACGGGCACCGGTTGGACGCACCGAAGGACGAGGAGGCGGCATGGCCAAGAAGCATGGACCCAGCGTCAAGGACGACGAGCAGTACGAGGCGCTTCGCGAGCAGGGGATGAGCAAGGAGAAGGCGGCCCGGATCGCGAACGCCGACACGCGTTCGGCCAGCGGCAGGAAGGGCGGGCACGCCAGCAGGTACGAGGACCGGACCAAGGACGAGTTGTACGAGAAGGCGAAGGAGGTCGGCATCGAGGGCCGCTCCAGGATGTCCAAGGACGAGCTCATCGACGCGCTCCGCCACCACTAGCGTCCCCGGTCGCGCCGGCGCCCGCGGGCGGCCGATCGAGCCCGCGCCACCGCGCGATCGGATGGCGAGCGCCCGCGCACCGGGATCCAACAGCCGACTTCTCGTGTCGAGCTATCAACCCGGCCCCTGTCCCGTCTGCGGCGCCACCGGCGGGCGCACCATCGCCGACCGGGCCGACCTGCAGGACGAGCTCGAGCGCCTCTGGGCGTTCCACCTCCGACGGCTGCGCCGGGGCGTGCCGGTGGAGCGTCTGGCCGATCGGGTCGTCTTCACGCAGCCGCTCCCCCTCCGGGTCGCCCGCTGCCACCGCTGCGGCCTGGTGCGCCGCGACCCGCTCGACGCGCCCCGGCAGGTGGACGAGCGCTACCGCGATGCGAGCGTCGAGCCCGAGGCGCTCGAAGCCCTCTTCCACACCCAGCTCGCGACGGAGCGCGGCCGGGCCCGCCGCCTGACCCGGATCGCCGGCGGAGCCGGGCAGGGGATCGAGGTCGGCTGCTACACCGGCGCCTTCCTGGCCGCCGCCGCGGAGGTGGGCTGGCGCTTCGAAGGGGTGGATGTCAACGAGGTCGTCATCGAGCACGTCCGTCGCAAGGGGCTGGCGGCGAGGCTCGGCGAGGCCGACGTGCTCGGCGACGCCGGCGGACTCGGCGAGGGGCGCTGGGACGCGGTCGCCCTCTGGACCTGCCTGGACCAGCTGCCCGACCCCCGGGCCGCGGTCCGGGCCGCCGCCCGGGCGCTCCGCCCCGGCGGCGTCCTGGCCGTACGGGTCCCGAGCGGCGCCTTCTATGCCCGCCTCCGCCCCCGGCTGGAGGGCCCGCTCGCCCCGGCGGCCGAGCGATTGCTCGCGTGGAACAACCTTCTCGGCTTCCCCTACCTGCACGGCTTCACCCGCCCGTCGCTCCGGCGCCTGCTCGAATGTGCGGGGCTGCGCGTGGTCCAAGAGGCCGGCGGGGTGCTGGTCCGGCTCTCCGACCGATGGAGCCGCCGTTGGGCCGTTGCCGAGGAAGCGCTGGTCAAGGGCGCGCTGCGGCGGCTCCCCGTGGGCGCGGCGCCCTGGCTGGAGGTCTACGCCCGATCGGGCTAGGTTGCCCCCTTCGGGCTGGAATCGTCGAGAGCTGAGCGATAGGAGCGTGCCGATGTTCGAGTCGTCCGTCTACCAGGACCGCCGCCGGGACCTGGCCTCCCGCCTCGAGGGGGGGCTGGTGCTGCTGCCCGGGCACGGGGAGAGCCCCATCAACTACGCGGACAACCCCTACCGCTTCCGACAGGACAGCACGTTCCTGTACTACTTCGGGTTGTGGCGGCAGGACGTGGCCGGGGTCCTGGATGTCGATGCCGGCCGCGCCATACTCTTCGGCGACGACCCGACGGTGGCGCAGATCGTCTGGACGGGCGAGGTCCCGACCATGGGGGAGCTGGCGGAGCGGGTGGGGGTGACGGACACGCGGCCGCGGGCCGCCCTGGGGGAGGTGGTCGGCCAGGCCCGCGCGGCCGGCCGGCCGATCCACTGGCTGGCGCCGTACCGTCCCGCCCACACCCTCCTGCTGATGGACCTGCTGGGGCACTCCCGCCAGGAGGTGGAGGCGGGCGCGTCGGAGGCGCTGATCAAGGCCATCGTCGACCAGCGGTCGTACAAGAGCGACGAGGAGGTGGCCGAGCTCGAGCGGGCCGTGACCACCTCCGTCGCCATGCACCGGGCCGCGCTCCGGATGGTCCGACCCGGCACCACCGAGCTGGCCATCGCCGCGGAGGTGGAGCGGGTGGCGCGGGAGGCCGGCGGCCGTGTCGCCTTCCCCGTGATCGCCACCATCAACGGGCAGACGCTGCACAACCACGGGCAGCCGAACACGCTGCAGGCGGGCGAGCTCTTCCTGCTGGACGCCGGCGCCGAGACCGCCATGGGCTACGCCGGCGACCTGACCACCACCTGCCCCGTGGATCCGGAGCCGAGCGAGCGGCAGCGGGATGTGTACGAGATCCTGCTGCGGTCGTACGAAGCGGCCGTCGCCGAGCTGGCGCCGGGCATCCCCTATCGCGACGTCCACCTCACCGCCGCCCGTGTGATCTTCGACGGGATGAAGGAGCTGGGACTCATGAGGGGCGACACCGAAGAGGCGGTGGCCGCCGGCGCCCATGCCCTCGTCTTCCCCCACGGGCTCGGCCACATGATGGGGCTCGACGTGCACGACATGGAGAACCTGGGCGAGCAGTTCGTCGGCTACGGCGACATGGAGCGGAGCACCCAGTTCGGGCTCAGCGCGCTCCGGCTGGCCCGGCCCCTAGAGCCGGGGTTCGTCTTCACCGTCGAGCCCGGGATCTACTTCATCCCCAAGCTCATCGACGACTGGCGCGAGCGCGGCCACCTGGCCGAGTTCATCGACTACGACGCCTTCCGGGACTGGCGCGGGTTCGGCGGCATGCGCAACGAGGAGGACTACCTCGTGACAGACGACGGCGCCCGCCGGCTCGGCCCGCGGAAGCCGCAGACCGCTGAAG
>JBKGZE010000307.1:0-3727 GCA_046545735.1 Gemmatimonadota bacterium
GGCTCCAGCAGCGCGGGCAGGTCAGCGGGATCATATTCCAGATCGGCATCCTGGATGACGACCACCTCTCCGCGGGCAGCCGCGATGCCGCGGCGGACGGCCGAGCCCTTCCCCCGATTGGGGCGCTGCGTGATCAGCTCCCGTATGAGGCCCTCTTCCATCAGACCTTCCAGGATCGCGGGTGTGCCGTCGGTCGAGCCATCATCGACGGCGATCACTTCCATCGAGAGGGACACCTCAAGGACTCGTCGGATGCAGCGCTCGACCGTGGCTTCCTCGTTGTAGACCGGTACTATGACCGAAAGCAGAGGGAACGTATCGGTCATTCCGTCACCAGCCCGTGCTTCTCGATGATGCGGTCGAGGCGGCCGCGGCTGATGCCGAGGATCTCGGCGGTCTTCGACTTGTGGCCGCCGGTGCTGACGAGGACGCGCTGGACGTGGGCGCGCTCGGTGGACTCGATGACGTCGTCGAGGGCGTCATCGGGCGCGGCGTCGAGGGCGGCGCCGCCGCTCTGGCCGAGGGCGGGGCTTCCCAGGTCGAGGTGCTCGGGGCGGAGCGTGTCGCCGACGGCGAGGACGACGGCGCGGGTGAGGGCGTTCTCGAGCTCGCGGACGTTGCCGGGCCAGTCGTACATGACGAGGCGCTTGAGGGCGGCGTCGGAGATGCGGGGCGGGGCGCGCTCGGCGACGTGGGCGGCGCGGGAGACCAGGTGCCGGGCGAGGGGTGCGATGTCGTCGCGGCGCTCCCGGAGCGGCGGGACGGCGATCTCGACGACGCGCAGGCGGAAGTAGAGGTCCTCGCGGAATCGGCCCTCGCGGACCAGACGCTCGATGGGCTGGTGGGTGGCGGCGAGGACGCGGGCCTCGGAGCGGCGGGGCCGCTCGCCGCCCACGGGGTAGAACTCCTTCTCCTGGAGCACGCGCAGCAGCTTGGCCTGGAAGGCGGGGCTGGTGTCGCCGATCTCGTCGAGGAAGATGGTGCCGGCGCCGGCGATCTCGAAGCGACCCTTGCGGTCGTTCTGGGCGCCCGTGAAGGCGCCCTTGACGTGGCCGAACAGCTCGGACTCGAGCAGCGTCTCGGGCAGGGACGCGCAGTTGACGGAGACGAAGGGCGACTCGGCGCGGCGCGAGTTGTGGTGGATGGTGCGGGCGATGAGCTCCTTGCCGGTGCCGGTCTCGCCGCGGATGAGGACGGGCGCGCTGGACGCGGCCACGCGGCCGATGCTCTTGAAGACCTCGACCATCTTGCGGTTGTGGCCGACGAGTCCGTCCTGCTGGAGGTCGGCCAGCTCGGCGGGCTCGTGGCCGCCGCCATCGCGCTTGCGGGCGGCGAGGCCCGACCTGACGATCTCCTCGAGGCGGTCCAGGTCGAGGGGCTTCACGAGGTAGTCGTGGGCGCCGTCCTTCATGGCGTCGATGGCCGTCTGCATGTCGTCGTAGGCGGTCATGAGCACGACGACGGTGTCGGGCGCATCGGTCCGGAGCTTCCGGAGCAGCTCGAAGCCGCTCATCCCGGGCATGCGGAGGTCGCTCAGGACGAGGTCGGGGTCGAAGCGGTGGAACACCGAGAGCGCCTGCTCGGCCGACTCGCACGCCTCGACGGTGTAGCCGGAGCGGGCGAGGTGGCGGCGCAGGATCTCGAGGTGGGAGGGGTCGTCTTCGACGATCAGCAGGCGAGCGGGCATCGGGTCTATGCTGCGTGCGCGCCGCCGGCCGGCAGCGCGGGTTCGAGTTCGGGCTCCCGGGGCTCGGGGGCGGGCGCCTCGCGGCCGTCCGCGGCGAGCCGGAGCCGGACCACGAAGACGGCGCCCCGGCCGGCGGCCACGGCTTCGTGGGTGATGGTGCCGCCCCAGGGCTGCACGGTCCGGAGCGCGGTGGGCAGGCCGATCCCGTTGCCCTGCCGCTTGGTGGTGAAGAACGGCTCGAAGATGCTGTCGGCGATGTCCGGGGGCACGCCCGGCCCGTTGTCGGCGATGCGGACGTGGAGCTCGCCCGGGGCGGAGGCCCCGCTCCAGGTGGAGATGCGGATGCGGCCGTCCGGCGCGCCCTCCAGGGCGTCCATGGCGTTGACCAGCAGGTTGATCCACACGCTCCGCAGCCCCTCGGCCTCGGCGACGACCACGTCGTCGTCGGCCCTCGGCGCGAACTCCAGCTCGATCTGCTGGGCCCCGATCTTCGGCCGGATCACGTCCAGCGTCTCCTCGAGGACCGCGTGGACGGCGCAGGTCCGCGCCGCGCCTTCGCCCGGCTGACGGCCGACCTCCAGGACGGTCCGGACCACGCCGTCGAGGCGTTTCACCTCGCTGAGCGCGATCTCGATGACCCGGTCCGCGTCGTCGGGGATGAACCCGCCCCGGAGGTCGCGGTGCAGGCTCTGGAGGCTGAGCTTGATGGAGCTGAGCGGGTTGCGGATCTCGTGGGAGAGGTAGGAGGCCAGCTCGCCCACGGCCGCCATCTTCTGGTTCAGCTCGACCTGCCGGATCGACTCCGCCAGCCGTTCCGTCATCTTCCGGAACGCCAGCGAGAGGCGGCCCACCTCGTCCTCGCCGGGCGGCGGCAGCCACGGCCGCATGTTGCCGAGCTCGATCTGGTCCGCGGCCTTCGTGAGGGCGCGCAGCGAGCGGAACTCCATCCGTGCGAGGATCAGGAACCCCAGCCCGGAGAGGAAGAGGACCAGGAGGGCGAGCGACAGGTAGGTGCGGCGGCTCTCCCGGAACGGGGCGAGGTACTCGTTCTCGTCGGTCCGCACCACGACGCCCAGCTCCACGCCCGGGACGTAGGCGAGGGCCGCGTGCCACGGCTCGCCGCCGCGGCTGTAGCGGACCGACCGGGCGGCGGACCCGCCGCTTGCCACCACGCGGCCGAGCGCGGAGCGCACGACCGGGTCCACCAGGTCCCCGACGGACGCGCAGCCGGAGCCGTGGACCACCCGACCGCCGCTGGACACGATCCGGGTCTCGTTGGTGACGGCGACGGCCCCCGGCATCTCCGCGGCGTAGTCCAGGAACGCCCCCGGGCCGGCCCGCCCTTCCAGCGCCATGGGGGAGCCGCCGGGCAGCGGGACCCTGAGGATGAGGGTGTCCCGTGCGCCCGGACACGGGTCGTGCCCCGCGCCGGGGAGCGGGTACGTCCACCGCGTCACCCCCTCCCGGACCAGGCGCACCTCGTCGAACGGGGCGAGGCTCTCCCCGAGCACCCGGGCCGCGTCCTCCGCGGCGAAGAAGGCGCCCGCCCGGCTCACGGCCTCCGCCGCCGTCCGCAGCTCCGACCGGGCCTGCGTCTGGGCGCGCTCCAGGTCCCGGGCCACCTGGCCGGCGACCGCCTCGTTGCGGGCGTCCACGACCATCTCCAGGGCGCGGAGCGAGTGGATGTAGTCGCCCGCCCCGAGCAGGGCCATCACCAGGATGGCGAACCCGAAGAAGAGGAAGATGACGCGGAATCGCAGCGACACGTGATCGCCTTTCGTCGTGGTCTGGACGGCGCCTTGTAGCAGCTTTCCGGCCTCACCGTCCGGCCGCGCCCCGGCGCCGCCGGCCGACGGCTCGCCGCTGGCTCGCAACGCGTTGGGCCGCATGAGAGTGGACGGCTCGCCCCCGCGAGGGCGAGCAGCGCACCGGGACTAACAAGATGGATGCGTGGGGCAAAACGTCAAGGCAAAGATGTCGCGGAATGGAACATCCTTGCGGTGGCGGCGGGAGTGGCCCGCCGCCCGCCCGGCGTCTACC
>JBKGZE010000308.1:0-3723 GCA_046545735.1 Gemmatimonadota bacterium
GTCCGTGGCGCTGACCGCCGGGTCGACCGACCCGCCGCCCGCGGTCACGGCCCACTTCACCTCGACGCCCGCCAGCGGATAGCCCGCGGCGTCGCGGACCAGGACGCTGAGCGGCGTCGGCAGCGTGCTCGCCACCGTGTCGGTCTGCTCGTCGCCGCCGGCGATCTCCACGCCGGCCGGCGGCACCGGGCTCACCTCCACCCGGGCGCTGTCCACCAGCCCGCCGTGCGACGCGCGCACCCAGGCCTCGCCCTCGGCCACCGCGGTGACCAGCCCCGCGGCGTCCACCGTGGCGACGCTCTCCGCGCTCGACGACCAGCTGAACGAGGCGTCCGCGATGGCGGTGCCGCCCGCGTCCGTGGCGGTGGCGTTGAGCTGCCCGGTCTCGCCCGCCAGGAGCGCGAGCTCCGCGGGCGACACGGCCACTGCGGCCGCGCTCTGCTCGACGGTGATGGCCGCGCTGTCCGTCACGCCACCGGCCGCCGCGCGGATGTGCGCGGCGCCATTGGCGACGGCCGTCACCAGCCCTGCGTCGCTCACCGAGGCCACGCCCGGCGCGCTCGAGCTCCAGTCGACGGCCACGGCCATGGCGTTCCCGAGGGCGTCCCGGGCCGTGGCTTCCAGCCTCACCGTGGCGCCGATGGACGCGAGCGTGTGGGTCGTGGGCGTCAGCTCCAGCTCGGCGACTTCCTGCGCCACCACGATCCGGGCGCTGTCGACGGCGTCGCCCGCCGCGGCCATCACCCACGCGGCGCCGTTCCCCACGGCCCGGACCACCCCGGCCGTGACCGCGGCGACGGCGTCGTCGCTCGAGGCCCAGCTGATCTCCGGACCGTCGATGACGTTTTCGTACGCGTCCACGACGCCGGCCGTCAGCGCGCCTTCCGCCCCGAGCGCCGTCAGCTGGAGGCTGTCGGGCGTCACCACCAGCTGCGCCGGCGGACCGGCCGCCGCGGCGGCGGAAAACGTTTGCGCGGTGAAGTCGTGGTCGACGGCCGTGACCGTCACCCGCTGCTCGCCCGCGGTGGTGCCCAGCGTCCACGCCACCGCGGCCTGGCCGGTGGAGTCGCTCACCACCAGCGAGTCGGACAGCGTTCCCGCCCCGGGCTCCGCCGAGAACCGGACGGCGATGCCCGGCACGCCGTCGCCGTGGCGGTCCACCACGCGGACCGCCGGCGAGTCCGTGGCCGCGGCTCCCACCACGCCCGTCTGCTCCGCGGGCGCAATCGCTTCGAGCGCCGTGGCCAGCTGCCGCACCGTCAGCGGGACCGCCACCGAGGCGGTGCCGTACGGCGTCTCCACCGCCGCGCCGACGGACGTGACGCCCGGGCGCTGCGCGGTCACCACCCCGTCGGCGACGGTGGCGGTGGCCGAGTCCTCGGAGAACCAGTGGACGGACGCGTCCGCCCCGGCCAGGGGCTGGCCGGCGGCGTCGAGGAGAGTCGCCTGGAGCCGGGCGGTGGCGCCATCGTCGAGCTCGACCGTCTGCCGGTCCAGCTGGATCCCCCGGACCTCGTCGGGATCGGGCTCCGGCAGGTCCGCCACGTAGTCGCTGCACGCCGGCGGCAGGAGCAGCAGGAGCGCGAGGACCGCGAGGGCGAGCCGGCCGCGGCCTGCGGCGCGGATCGAACGGGTGGACCCGGCCCGGGCGGAGCGGGTGTCGATCGGGGCAGCGGAGCGGCGTGCCATCTCAGAAGCTCCGGGAAAGCGACATGGTCATGTACCGCTCGTTGAACGCGGGCCGGGCGCCGTAGGCGGAATAGCGCGTGATCCGTCCCACGAGCGACAGTCTCGACTGCCAGGGCAGCGTGACGGACAGGTTGGTGCGGGCGGCGAAGATGTCGCGCCCGTTCCCGTGGGTGTTGGACAGGCTCGCGCCGGCCTGCACCCATTCGGCCAGCCGCGCCCGCCCGCTGAAGCCGACGAACAGGTTCTCCTCCGGCTCCGCCCCCTCCAGCTCCTTCAGCACCGCCGAGAGCGACGGCGCCACCGTCACGCCATCCATCACGTCCAGCGACAGCGTGGACGTGACCGAGTGGACGGTGATCGCCGGCACCTCACGGACGACGTTGCCGTCGCCAGTGTTCTGGAAGCCGTAGCTGAGCGCCAGCGACGCGGTCCGGGCGAAGAGCGAGTGCTGCAGGCTGGTGGTCGCGTTCACCGAGACGGACCGGGTGTCGACGACGAAGGTATCGACCGCGGCGTCGTTGGTGATCGCGTTCCACGCGCCCGACACGGATGTGGTCAGCTTCTCGGTGGGCCGGCCGGTGACGGCGAGCGTGGCCACGTCCCGGTTGGTGGTCTGCGCCTGCTGGTCCAGCACGTTGTCGTTCTGGTGCTGGTACTGCCCCTGGAGCATGAGCCGGTTGGACAGGAAGCGGGTGTTGCCGCCCACGCGGTACGAGCGCCGGTCGTTGATCAGGTAGGGCAGCCCCAGCGACGTGTAGCCGGCGCCCACGTACTCGTACGCGCCGCTGAGCCCGCCGACGGGCAGGCGCAGGTCGGCTTCGAGCTCGTACGCCAGGTCGCCGGCGGTGGAGAGGCGGAGGGGGTGGAGCCGGTCCACCAGGTCCGAGAGCCCCACCTCGTCGGGGGTGGCCCGGGCGCTGGTCAGGTCGCGCGTGATGAGGGCGCCCGCGACCTGGCCCCGCACGTTGAGCGCCCGGTCGAAGAGCGTCGCCTGGCCGTTCAGCCCCAGCACCAGGTTCTCCTGCGGTCGGTTGTCCAGCCGCGGCGTGAACGGCGTGAACATGGTGTCGGCGATGGTCGTGTCGGTGATGACCAGCACCCCCTCTTCCGCCGCCAGGTCGTCCTTCGCCTTCAGCAGAGTCAGGTCCAGGAAGGAGCCCCGCTCGTGGCCGAGGCCGAGTCGTGCCACCATCAGGTTCCGCCGGAAGACCGGCTCGCCGAACGTGGCCGCCACCACCCGCTGCGTGCGCCCGCCGTGGACCGTGAACCGGAACGGGCCCGGGTGCAGGTCGACCCCGGCACCCCGGATCCGCACGCCCTGGAGCGTGTAGCTCGAGAGCTCGTGGCTGTAGTCGCCCAGGTACGCCGTGCCCCACCCCCAGCCGGGCGTCAACCCCAGCCGGCTGATGTTCTGGCTGACCTGCGCGCCCTCACTCGAGAGCATGGCGTCCACTCCCATGTGGATGTCGCCGAACAGGCTCAGCCGCGGCGTGAGCGCCATCCGGAACGACGACCCGGGCCGCCGCGCCGCCAGCCCGCTGATCCCGTACAGCTCGCCCACCACCGAGACGGTCCCGCTGAACCGGGCCGCGTTGGTGAGCCAGGGTCCGAAGCCGCGCTCGTCCTCGTCCTCGTCCTCGTCGGGGTCGGGGGTCGATGGCCGGGCGGCCGCGGATCCGCCGCCGGTCTCCTCGCCGTTCCCGGCGGCCCCGCCGTTCCCGGCGTTCCCCGCGGTCCCGACCGCGGTCTGAGCCGTCAGGGGCGCCGGGAATCCGGCCGCGACGGGCATGGCCAGGAGAAAGGCGGCCAGGGAGAGCAGCGCCCAGGGGAGGTGCACGCGGCAGCGGCGGGCGGCGGTCATCGATCGGGCTCCTCGTTGGAGGACCGGGGTGGCACCCGGACGGGCTCGCTCGCGACCGACTCGTTCCCGGAGCGGTCCACGGCCCGGACCACGTAGTAGTGGTGCGGCTCGCCATCGGGGTCGGTGAGCTCGAGCGTGGTCACCGGCTCGGGCGTGAGGAGCCGGTACTGCCC
>JBKGZE010000309.1:0-3711 GCA_046545735.1 Gemmatimonadota bacterium
GTCCAGAAGTGGTGGTCGTCGGACAGGAACGCCTCGAACGACTGCTCGAGCCGGGGCCGGTCCTCGGGGTGGATCCGGTCCCACCACCAGTCCAGGGTCGGCTCCACGTCCTCCGGCGCGTAGCCGAACGCGTCGCCCAGCCCGTCGCTCCACTGCACCCGCCGGCTCTCGGTGTCGAGCTCCCAGATCACCGACTGCGCCGCCCGCCGCAGGAGGTCGAGCCGCTCCTCGCTCGCCGCCAGCGCGCTCTCCGCCTCCCGCTGCCCGCTGATGTCCCGGATCACCGCGACGAGCCCGTCCAACGACCCGGACCCGGTGGTCATGGGCGTGGCGGTGGCGATGACGGGCAGCAGCTCACCCGACCGGGTGCGGATCGCGATCTCGCCGGACCAGGAGCTCCCGCGACGCAGCATGGTCACGATGGCCGTCCCTTTCGGGCGGTCCTCCTCGGTCAGGAGGATCTCGAGGGCGTCGGAGCCGACCACCTCGTCGGCCCGCCATCCGGACAGGCGAACGGCCGCCTCGTTCCAGTACAGGATCCGCCCCTCGGGATCGCCCACGACGACCATCTCCCCGAGGGCGTCCAGCGCCGCGGCGCGCACGTGCGTGTCCGCGCCACTCCGGAGAGTGGCCTGGCGTGCCTGGGGCCGGTCCGTTTCGGGCGCCATCGGGAGTCAGGGGTTAGGGCCGAAACGCGAAAGTCCGCGCATCCGACAACGACGTACGTCGCTCCAGCGTCGGAGACACGAACGAAGGGATCGTAACAAGGTCGCGACCCGGGCGGCAAGGGCCTCGCGCAGCGGTTGCACTCGCGCCCGCCCGGCCGCTATCCTTCGGCCACGCCGACCCCGACCGATCGACCGTTCCGAACCGGATGCCGAAGCAGGACGACACACCCCTCATGCGCCAGTGGCGGGAGGCCAAGTCCCGCCACCCCGACGCCCTCGTATTCTTCCGGGTGGGCGATTTCTACGAGATGTTCCACGAGGACGCCGAGGAGGGGGCGAAGCTTCTGGGGCTGACCCTCACGGCCCGGAACAACGGGGGCGCGGCCAACGTGCCGCTGGCGGGGATCCCGGTGAAGGCGCGCGACGAGTACCTTCAGCGCCTGGTCCGGCTGGGTCGCCGGGTGGCGATCTGTGAGCAGGTGGAGGACCCTGCGGAAGCGAAGGACATCGTCCGGCGGGAAGTGGTCGAGACCGTCACGCCCGGGGCCATCACGAGCGACTCGCTCCTGGACGAGCGCCGCAACAACTGGCTCGTGGCGATCGTGGAATCGGCCCGGGACGACGAGGTGGCCCTCGCCGCCGCCGACATCAGCACGGGCGAGTTCCTGGCGACCCGCGTGGCGCCCGAGCGGCTGGAGGCCGAGCTGGCCCGCTTCGAGCCCTCCGAGGTGCTCCTCCCCCGCGCCCGCGAGGGCGCCCGTCCCGTCCCCGGCGTCAGCACCACGTACCGACCCGACTGGCTCTTCGATCCCGATCTGGCCGCCGACGAGCTGCGCCGCCACTACGCCCTCCACTCGCTCGACGGGCTGGGGGTGCAGGCGGGCGACGCCCCCCTCATCGGGGCCCTCGGCGCGCTCCTGGCCTACATCACCGAGGTCCAGCCGGCCTCCGCCCAGGGGCTGCGCCCGCCGCAGATCGAGCGCTCCGGCGAGGCCATGGCGCTCGACGCCATGACCCGTCGCAACCTGGAGATTCTGGAGCCGCTGCGCGCGGACCTCCCGTCGGGCGCGGCCACCCTCATCGACGTGGTGGACGAGACGGTCACCGCCATGGGCGGGCGCCTGCTGCGGCGCTGGCTGCTGCGGCCGCTGGTGGTACCCGAGGAGATCTGGCGACGGCAGGAGGCGGTGGCGGAGCTGGTGGAGAGCCCCGGCGTCCGCCGTGCGGTACGAGCGGAGCTGAAGCAGGTCCGGGACCTCGAGCGGTTGGCGGGGAAGGTGGGCGCCGGGCGGGTCTCGCCCCGGGAGCTGGCGGCGCTCGGGTCGTCGCTGGCCCGGATCCCAGGGGTGGTCGACGCGCTGGGAGACACCGGCTCCCGCTGGCTGCGCGAGCTCCGCGAGCGGATCGACCCGCTGGAGGACGTGCGGTCCACCATCGCCGCCGGGCTGGCCGACGCGCCGCCGGCGACGCTGGGCGAGGGCGGCGTGATCCGGGAGGGCTACGACGCGGCGCTGGACGACCTCCGCTCGACCCGCGACGGGGCGCGGGAGTTCATCGCGTCGCTGCAGCAGCGCGAGCGGGAGCGGACGGGGATCGGGTCGCTGAAGGTCGGCTTCAACAAGGTCTTCGGCTACTACCTGGAGGTCACGAAGGCCAACCTGGACCGGGTGCCGGAGGAGTACCGCCGGAAGCAGACGCTGGCCAACTCCGAGCGGTATGTGACGGAGGAGCTGGACGAGTGGGAGAGGAAGGTGCTCGGCGCGGAGGAGCGGATCGCCGAGCTGGAGGCGCGGCTGTTCGGCGAGCTGCGGCGCGAGGTGGCCGCGGCGGTGCCCCGTCTCCTGGACACCGCCGCCAGAGTGGCCGCCCTCGACGTGCTGGCCGGGCTGGCCCGGCTGGCCGAGCGCCACGGCTATGCCCGCCCCGAGGTCCACACGGGGTACGCCATGGAGATCCGCGCCGGGCGCCACCCGGTGGTGGAGACCATGATGCCCCGCGAGGAGTTCATCCCGAACGACGTGGTCCTCGACGACGACGCCCGGATCATGATCCTCACCGGGCCCAACATGGCCGGCAAGAGCACGCTCCTGCGCCAGGTGGGCCTGATCCAGCTGCTGGCGCAGGTCGGCGCGTTCGTGCCCGCGGCCTCGGCGAAGCTGCCCGTCTGCGACCGGATCTTCACCCGCGTGGGCGCTTCCGACAACCTGGTCCGCGGCCAGTCCACGTTCATGGTGGAGATGAGCGAGACGGCGTCGATCCTCCACAACGCCACCGAGCGCTCGCTGGTGCTCCTCGACGAGATCGGCCGGGGCACGGCCACCTACGACGGCGTCAGCATCGCCTGGGCCGTGACCGAGCACCTGCACGAGCGGACCCGGGCCAAGACCATCTTCGCCACCCACTACCACGAGCTGACCCAGCTCGCCGATCAGCTGCCGGCGCTGGTGAACACGAACGTGGCCGTGAGGGAGGCGGGCGACGACATCGTCTTCCTGCGGCGCCTGGAGCCGGGCGGCGCCGACCGCTCCTACGGGATCCAGGTCGGTCGACTGGCCGGGCTCCCCGACACGGTGGTGGACCGGGCCCGGGAGATCCTCCGGGAGCTCGAGGGCTCCCACACCCACCACGGCGAGGGGCTGGGCCGGCGCGGCGCGCGCCCGGCCAGCACGCCCCCTCCCGATCAGCTCTCGTTCTTCACCGCCGCGGAGCCGCCGGTCATGAAGAAGCTACGGGAGCTGGACCCCGAGACCATGACGCCGCTGGAGGCGTTGAACCGACTTGCGGAGCTGAAACGAGAGGCGCAGGAATGAGATCGATCTCGATAGCCATGGCGATATCGACGGCGGTACTGCTGGGGGCGTGCGGCGAATCGGAGCCGACGACGCAGCCGCGGGCCATCTCCGTCGAGTCGCCCTTCGAATATCCCGTGGCGCTGTGGGACGCCGGCGTGGAGGGCGAGACCGTCGTCATGATCCACGTGACGGACGCCGGACAGGTGGACAGCGCGTACGTACTGGAGCCGAGCGGGGAAGCGGCGTTCGAC
>JBKGZE010000310.1:0-3702 GCA_046545735.1 Gemmatimonadota bacterium
GAACACCACCTCTTCCATCGCCGCGCTCCACCCCCCTCCCGAATGCACGAGCGGCCGGACGCTCCATCGCCCGGCCGCTCCTATACTTCAGCGCCACTGCCCGACCGTCAATCCGGGAACACGATGTCGGCCTCTCCCGACCCGGACTCACCCGTGATCAGCTCCAGGATCGCTTCCATCTCCTCACCGACCTCCGCGAGCTTGGCACGCACCGCCAGCACATTGGCGTAATCGAAGTACGCGTTGACCGCGTCCTCCGAGCCCACGTACTGCTCCACCACCAGCGCGTCCATACGCCGCTTCAGGTGCGCCAGCACGAGATCCACCGCCCGCAGAAGTCGGAGCTGGTCCGCGACCGTCGCAAGCGAGATGTCCCCCTCCAGCGGCACTCGGGACTCCAGCGCCGCCAGCGCCGCCGGCGGCGCCAGAACGCCACCCTCGCCCGGCCCGCCCAGCATCCGCCGAGCGGCCGAGTTCATGGCTGTAATCTCTTCGAACGACAGTCGCAGTATCATGGCTCCTCCTCCCCTCGGGCACCCCGCCCGCGGCGACCTCGCGTCGCCACCCTCTCCTATGCGCAATGCCCGTACCCGGTTCCCCTGCCAGAACGGCCGGGCACGAGATTGAAGCATTTCGCTCCCTTCATACCCTTTTGATCGCGATTCGAGCCGGGACACGGCCACCCGCGCCGCCGCCTCAGACGTCGCGCAGCCAGTCGGCCAGGACGAGGCCCGCGAGGATGTCGAGGGCGGCGTGCGCGATCATGGAGGGGACCACGCTGCCGGTGAGAAGGAACGGTGCGGTGAGCACGAGGCCGAGCAGGGCCACGCGGATGACGCCGCGCACGCCCTGGTAGGCGTGGGAGATGGCGAACGCGGCGACGCTCACGCCCACGGCGACGGTGAGGGAGCCGGAAACGCGGGCCACGGCGGCGATGAGGAAGCTCCGGAAGACGAGCTCTTCGGCGATGCCGGCGGAGACGGAGAGGCCGGCGAACGCGATCTTCTCGCTCTGGCTCCTGGGGATGAGGTAGTCGACGAGTTCGGACTCGGGCACTCGGAGCAGCTTGCCGGCGGCCATGATGGCGAGGCCGGCGAGGGTAGTGAGCCCGGCGGCGCCGAGCAGGAGGGCGGGGGAGGGCAGGTCCAGGCGGAGTTCGGCGCGGGAGAGGTCGCCGAAGCGGGCTGCCAGCATGGCTGTGCCGGCGAGGATCCAGACGGAAACGGCCGACGAGGTATAGATCGCCTCGCGCTCGGCGTCGTCGGGGACGCGGTTCACCAGGCGGGCCTGCAGGAGCAGGAGGGCGGGGAGCGGTCCCAGGAGGAAGGTGGTGAACGCGCGCGCCGGCCACTGCAGCCCTTCCAGGAGGAGCCACATGGCGGCGGTGACGAGGGCGAGCCCGACAGCCAGTCGGCCGACCGTGCGTCGACTCATCGCAGGGCCTTCCGGACGGCGGGCGCGGTCAGCCCGGCGATCAGACCCGTGGCGATCCCGGCCAGCATATCCACGCCGTAGTGGAAGCCGCCGTAGACCCCGCCGACGGCGATGCCGGCGGTGGCGAGGGCGAGGAGGGGCGTCGTGGCGGGCAGGAATCGTGCTGCGTTCACGGCTTGCACCACGGCCAGCGCGGCGTGTGCGGAGGGGAACGCCGCCCCCTGGCTGGATCCGCTCTCAAGGACGGCGTGGGTCAGCCCGTAGAGGGCGCCGACCGCCAGGTCGCCGTCGGGAGCGGGGATGAGGTAGCACGGCCCCTGAACGGGAAAGGCCACGAACACGGCGTAATGGGCGGTGAACCCCAGCGTTAGGGCGAAGATGGTGGCGTGGAACGCCTCTGCCCGGCGCCGGACGTAGAGGACGGCGGGGACCAGCAGGACGACGGGATAGTACGCGAGGTAGGCCCCATGGAGCAGCTCGGAGAGCAGGAGGTTGTCCCAGCGCATGGCCAGCGTTGCGCTGGGCTGGCCGCCGAACAGCGCTTCCTCCCACCGGAGCACCACGCCATCGAAGAAGCGCCCGTCCCAGAGCGACCCGGCCAGGAGCGGGAGCTCCCAGTAGAGGAAGGGGATCAGAAGGAGCGGGTACCAGTCGCACGCCAACCGGGCGACCCGTCGGCCCGAGCTCGGCACGCGCCGCCGAACCCGGTCGACCCACCCCGCCAGGAGCAGCGCGCCCAGGCTCAGGTGGGCCAGGAGCAGGAGGGGCCACGCGTCGGGTCGGTCGGGGAAGGCGAGCGGGACGGCGGAGACGAGCAGGTACCCACCGACCAGGCGGTCCAGCGGCCGTGTCGCGACCGCGTCCGCGGCGTCAGTCAAGCCTGGTGCCGTACACGCGATAGGTCTTGTAGACCTGGCCACCCATCCGCTCGAGCCCCCGGCGCATGCCCCAGTTGTCCTCGAGGATCCAGGACGCCTCGGCCTCGTGGAAACCGGCCTTGACGCCGTTCTGGTAGATCCGGAGATAGAAAAGGGCGTCGATCCCCTTCCGCCGGTACTCCGGTTTCAGGCCGAGGGTGAAGACGCGGAGCCGGTTGATGTGGCGCCTGTGCCAGAGGAGCTTGAGCAGGCCGAGCGGGAACAGTCTCCCGTTCACGTGGCGGAGCGCCTGGTTGTAGTCCGGGAGCGCGAGGGCGAAGCCGATGGGCTCGCCGTGGACCAGCGCGAGCATGGCGAAGCGCTCGTCGATGATCGGCTTCAGGGTAGCGGCCAGGTGCTCGATCTCGGCCTCCGTGAGCGGGGCGAAGCCCCAGTTCTTTTCCCACGCCGAGTTGTAGATCTCCTTGACGAGCTCCACCTCCCGCTCCAGCTCCCTGAGCCGGATCTGCCGGAGTTCGAGCCCCTGGATCCGACCCGTCATCCGCTCCATCCCGTTCAGCAGCCGCTCGGGCGGCAGGTCCCGGTCGCGCAGCCAGTAGGAGAGGAGGTCCTTCCGCTTCTCCCAGCCGGCGTCCTCGAACAGCCGGCTGTAGTACGGCCGGTTGTGGGCCATGAGCAGGGTCGGCGGCCGGTCGAACGCGTCGAGCTGGATGCCGGGCGAGTACAGCTCGTCGTTGGTCGACAGGTTGAACGGGCCGATCGCTTCCGTCATGCCCTGCGCCCGGAGCCAGTCGCCCGCCGTGTCCAGCAGCAGGGTGGCGACGTCGCTGTCGTCCACCGACTCGAACAGGCCGATGAAGCCCGTGCGTGTATCGTGGAAGTCGTTGTAGACGTGGTTCACCGCCGCGGCGATCCGCCCGACCACCTCGCCGGCGCTGTCCAGCGCCAGAAAGAACTCGGTTTCGGCGTGCTGGTGGAACGGGTGCCCGGACGCCATGAGCTTCCGGACGTCCGAGCGGAGCGGCGGGACCCACGCCGGGTCGTCGGCGTAGATCCGCCACGGCAACGAGATGAAGCGGTCCCGGTCCGCCCGGTCCCGGACCGGCACGATGGCGGCCGGTGCCCGCGTCGCCGTGAACACGGTCAGATCACCGCCATCTGCTTGCCGACACTGGCGAACGCCTCGAGGACGCGGTCGATATGGTCGTCCGTATGGGTGGCCATCAGGGAGATCCGCAGGCGACAGGAGTTGTCGGGCACCGCCGGGGGCGTGACGGGGTTCGTGAACACCCCGGCATCGAAGATCTCCTTCCAGAACACGAGCATCTCGTCGAGCTCCCCGATGACCACCGTGATGATCGGCGTCTCGCTCGCGCCGGTGTCGTAGCCC
>JBKGZE010000311.1:0-3692 GCA_046545735.1 Gemmatimonadota bacterium
CCCGTCCACTTCCGCCATCGCGTCCGCGAACGACTCGCTGAAGCCGAGCATCCGCTCCGTCAGGTCGTGCCCCGTCGAGGGCTGCACCAGACGGAGCCCGGCTGTCGGACCCGCCGGCCCCGCTGTCGCACCAGCAGTCGGCCCGATGGTCGGCCCGGCGGCAGGACCCGAGCCCGCCCGCTCGATCCGGATCGGGTCGCGCGGCACCCCCAGCCCGATCTCCACCTCGGGACAGACCGGCACGAGCTCCACCTCCGGCTCGAGCAGCCGGACAACCGCGGAACGGACGCCCTGCGCATTGTACCGGCACGCCTCCAGCTCGAGGCACCGGCTCAGTACGACCCTCGGGCGGACCTCCGCACTCCCTTCCACTCCGCTCTCCATCGGCCCCGCTCCCCCCAATTGTTTGCCGGCCCCGGCTCCCCGCCCGGTTTCTCCCGGCACGGCCCTTCCATACATTACCGCCGCACGTTCACCCACACTGGAGGTCCTCCTTGGCCAACCACGTCTACAAGAAGATCGAGCTCACCGGCTCCTCACCCGACAGCATCGACGACGCCATCCGGAACGCCCTCTCGAAGGCCTCGGAAACCATCCACAACATGCGCTGGTTCGAAGTGGACGAGATCCGCGGCCACATCGAGAACGGTCAGGTGGGCCACTTCCAGGTGACGGTGAAGATCGGCTTCACGCTCGATTAGGGCCCGGCCAGCGTCTCCAGTAGCTCCCGCATCCTGATGTCCCAGGGGTCGGCGGACGCGTCGTCGTCCGCGATCTCCGGCTCCGCCTGCGGCGTTTCGAGGATCAGGGGAATACCCCGGCTGCGCTCGTCCGCCAGAAGCCAGCGGAACGCGTCCTGTCCGATCTGGCCCTCGCCGATCAGCGCGTGGCGGTCCTTGTTGCTGCCCAGCGGGAACTGGCTGTCGTTCAGATGGAAGAAGCGCGGCGGCTCGCCGATCGCCTCCTGCCATTCGTCCAGCACGGCCTCGAGCGCGTCCGCCGAGTGGGCGATGTCATAGCCCGCGCTGTACAGGTGGCAGGTGTCGAGCCCGTAGCCGGTCCGCTCCCGGAGCGACGGGGGCACCGCGTGCAGGATCGTCGCGACCTCCTCCGCGGTCCGCCCCAGCGTCGCGCCGGCACCGGCAGTGTTCTCCACCCACAGCCGGGTCTCGGTCTCCACCGATTCCAGCGCGCCCACGATCGCTTCCGTGACGTACGCCAGCGCCGGCTCCACCTCACCCTTGCCCGCGCTCCCGGGGTGGAAGCACACGCCCCCGGCGCCCAGCAGCGCCGACCGCTCCAGCTCCTTCGCCAGCCCGGCATGCGCCCGGCCGCGCTTGGCCGCGTCCTGGTTCGCCGTGTTCAGGACGTACGCCGCGTGTACGACCACGTTCTTCCCCTCGATCCCCGTCTCCTCCAGCGCGGTCCGGAACCGCTCCACCCGCTCCTCCCGGATCCCCGTCCTGTCGCCGTAGAACTTCGGGATCGCACTGAAGACCTGCACCGCGTCCAGCCCGGCCGACCGGGCCCGATACACGGCCATCTCGATGCCGCCGTTGCTGATCGTGTGGGAGCCGAAGATGTGGACCATGAATGTCGGGGGTTCGAAATCTCGGATCGACGCGCGCGGACGAAGCTCGCGCGCCCCGGCAGCCGGAGCAAGCGCCGCGCCGGACGCACGGGCGGCCGGGGGGTCCACCTCCGACGGGAGCTTCCGCGAGCGCTACTCCGGCGAGCGCGCTACTCCAGCGGGAGCGTGGTGATCCCCGGCAGGCTCGGCAGCACCAGGCCGTCGCCCACACCGTAGCCGGGCGGCAGCTCGATCGGCAGCCGTCCGGTGACCGGGATCTCGCCGAGGAGCGCCCGGGCCGTCGCTTCCTGGCTCACCTCGGCGCGGCTCCACGCCAGCAGGTAGGTGCCGACGTCGGGCAGCTGCCGCAGGAGATAGGGGTCGCCGAAGGAGATCACCGGCGCGCCCCCGGCGGCGAGGTCCCGGGCCAGCGCCGCCACGTCCGGCGGCAGCCCCAGCTCGCCTTTCCACGGCAGCGCGCGGGAGAAGCTGGCGAACAGGGTGCGGTCGGCCGCGGTGGCCATCCGCCGGACGCGCTCCAGCTCCTCCGCGTCCGCGGCGGCGGACAGCCGGACCGTCCGCACCCGCGCCCCCCGCTCCGTCAGCGCGCGCTCGAAAGCCTCGCCCGCCCCGTGATTCCGTCGGTCGTCGTACAGAACGGCCAGGAGCGTGCCCTCCCGGCCCGCGATCGGCAGCGCGCCGGGCGCGGCCCGGGCCAGCGTGATGGAGCGCTCGGCCACCCTCCGTCCCCACGCCTCATGGTCGAGCCGGCCGATCTGCGCCAGCACGCTAACCATGTTCGTCCGCCGCTCCCGGTGGAGCCCGGCCGCCGCCTTGGCCGACAGTATCCGGAACACCGAGCGGTCGATCCGCTCCTCGCTCAGCTCGCCCCTCCGCACGGCCGCCACCACGGCGTCGATCGCGTCCGCCTCGTCCGGCGGGATCAGCAGAATGTCCGCGCCCGCCGCGATGGCGGCCACGGCCACTTCGCCCCCGCTCCCGGCGCCCATGACGCCGTCCATGTGGAGCGCGTCGGTCACCACCAGCCCGCCGAACCCGAGCTCGCTGCGCAGCAGTTCGGTCACGATCTCGGGCGACAGCGTGGCCGGGCGCGGCCGCGGCTGCCGATCGAGCACCGGCACCGCCAGGTGCGCCGTCATCACCCCGTCCACACCCGCACGGATCGCCGCCCGGAACGGCGGCAGCTCCACGCCATCCAGTCGGAAGCGGTCCACGTCCAGGACCGGGAGCTCCAGGTGCGAGTCCGTCTCCGTGTCCCCGTGACCGGGGAAATGCTTCACCACCGTGAGTAGACCCGCGCTCCGCGCCCCCTCGATGAACGCCACCACCCGCTCCGACACCTGACCCGGATCGCTCCCGTACGACCGCGTGTTGATGACCGGGTTCTCCGGGTTCACGTTCACGTCCGCCACCGGCGCAAACGCCATGTGGACTCCCGCCGCCCGGGCCTCCAGAGCCGTGATCCGACCCGCCTCATACGCCAGCTCGGCCGCCCCCGCCGCCGCCATGGCCATGTTCATCGGCAGCACCGTCGCGCCCCGCAGCCGCGTGCCCGGGCCCCACTCCAGGTCCGCCGTCACCAGCAGCGGCACCGCCGACCGCCCCTGAAGCTCGTTCAGCCAGCGCGCTGTGCCCAAACCCGGGCCGACGCCCACGATGAAGCCGCCGACCTTCTCCTCCTTCACCAGCCGCAGCGCCCGCTCCCACCGCGGACTGCCGGGCCGCGGACGCCCGCCCTCCACGTAGGCGACGACCAGTTGGGCCACCTTCTCTTCCAGCGTCAACGTCACGGCCCTCTCCGCCACCCACGCCCGGGCCTCCGCGCTGAGACGCTCGGCCACGCTCCCGCCAGGCACCGGCGGCATCGCCGCGGACGCCGCTTCCCCCACGATGCCCGCCTCCGGGCCCGCCGCCGACCGGACCTCGCCTCCCATGTCCTGCACCGGAACTCCGAGCTGGACGCCAAGCGCCAGTACGCCGAACAAGGTGGTTGCTAGCATCATCACTTCTCGGTAGTCAGGAGCGCGCGCGCGAACGACCGCGCCTGGGCGGGAGAGCGCTGCGACAGACGTGTACACCAGAATCTGTGTAACCCGAACGC
>JBKGZE010000312.1:0-3691 GCA_046545735.1 Gemmatimonadota bacterium
TGTGCCACGGCCGCCGTCGGGTCGTCGGGCGACTCCGGGTCCTTGCGCTCGGTGCAGAAGACGCCGTAGATCCAGCCGTCCTCGTGCCGCGTCAGCCGCATGTCGTACACGTTGACGTCGGGGTCATCGGTCTCCGGCATCCGGATCGGGTAGTCCCGGAACCGCCACCGGTCGACGCCGGTCTCGCTCTCCGCCACGGCGAAGAACGACTTCCGGTCCCACCCCTCGACCCGGGCCATCATGACATAGCGCCCGTCGTAGCTGATAGCGCCCGGGTTGAAGACCGAGTTGATGCCCATCCGCTCCAGCAGCCGTGGATTGCTCGACGGGTCCAGGTCGTAACGCCAGAACAGCGGCGTGTGCGCGCCCGTGAGCACGGGGTGACGGTAGCGCTCGATCAGCGCCCCCTCCGACCCGATCCGCTCGTTCGGTCGCTCCAGAAGCGCCTGGTGCTCCCGCTCCATACGCGCCAGGGTCTCCTCGAATCGGTCGCCGCCGCTCACGCCCCCCTCCTCCCGCCGTCGATCCCGCTCATGCCGGGAGCGCGGCCGTGCCCGGCCGGCTCTCCGCCATCGTCTCGTCCACGTCCGCCGGGTAGTCCTCGATCCGGTCGTACCAGTTCACCTTCAGGATGGCGCTGGTCACCACCACGAGCCCCACACAAAAAGCCAGCCAGAACCAGTCCTGGAGCACCACGAAAATGCCGGTGGCCGTGAGCGATGTCTGCCAGACGATCCCCACTATTATGTTGAATGCGTCCCGCTTGAAGTGCCGATTCGCTGCGACCCCGGGCGTCTCCCGCGCCACCGCCTCGTGGACGGGCTTCCAGAACCCCCACGGTCGGGTCCGGCGGTAGAAGTTCTTGAGCACTTCCATGTCGTCCGGGGGCGTCAGGAGCGCGCCGATGATGCAGCCGACGAGGGAGACCAGCAGGATGATCGGGAACGTGTAGATCGGCGTGACACCGGAGAAGATGGCCGGCACGATCATGGCCGCCAGGATCCCCCCGGCCATGCCCCAGAAGTAGCCGTACGCGTTGAAGCGCCACCAGTACCACTTGAGCAGGTTGGAAGCGGTGTAGCCGCCGTAGAGCGCTGCCACGATCCACTGGACGATGTCGTTCAGCGACGCGATGAAGAAGCCGAATCCCGTTCCGACCACGACCACGGCCAGGGAGGTGACGTAGCTCATCCGGACGTAGACCTTCTCGTCGGCGTCCGGGTTCACGTACCGCTTGTAGATGTCGTTCACGATGTAGGCGGGCGCGGCGTTGACCGTTGCCGCGTACGTCGACATGAACGCCGCCAGGAGCGCGGCGATGAGCAGTCCCAGCAGCCCCGCCGGCACGAAGCTGCGGAGCGCCCATGGCAGGATCAGCTCGAAGTCCACCGCCGGTCCCATGCTGGCCAGGTCGCCACTGAAGAAGACCAGGGCCAGCACCGTGAGGGCCGTGACCATCATGTACCGGGGCGGGTTCAGCACCACGTTCACCAGCGCGCTCATCTTGGCGGCGTCCCGGGGCGAGCGCGCCGACAGGATCCGCTGCATGTCGTAGTTGGGGGCCGGACCGGCACCGCTCTGGAGCACTCCCTTGAAGAGCATCATCATGAAGAAGATGGAGAAGAGCGACCAGCCGTCCTCGCTGATGCGGTCGTTCGCCGTCTCCATGAGTTCCGACCAGTCCAGTCCCAGCTCCCAGCCGAAGAACGGGCTCCGCCAGCCGTTCGGGATGACCGCGTCGAGCATCTCCGGCGATACCTGCTGGATCGCGATCACGGCGATCCAGACGCAGGCGACGGTCATGATGAAGAACTGCAGGACCTCCGTGAACACCACGCTGAACATCCCGCCCTTCACCACGTAGACGGTGGTGATGGCCGTGATCAGCAGCCCCCACAGGTTCACGTTCAGCGTCGGGTCGGCCGCCAGCTGCCACGGCAGGAACGCCGCCGCGAACTTCCCGATCCCGATGAACCCGTAGGCCAGGAAGCCCACCACGTTGAAGAGGGCGAACACGACCACGATGATGTGAGCCAGCTGCGCCCCACGGGTATCGCCGAACCGGAACCGGATCCACTCCGCGCCCGTCATGACCCCGGAACGCCGGAGCCAGATCGACAGGTACACCATCAGGAAGATCTGGTTGAAGACCGGCCACAGCCATGGGATCCACATGCTCTTCAGCCCGTACACGAAAAGCAGGTAGACCAGCCACATCGTCCCGCTGATGTCGAACATCCCGGACGCGTTCGACACCCCCAGCGCGTACCACGGGATCTCGTTCCCGCCGAGGAAGTAGTTCTTGATGCTCCTCGATGCCTTCTTCGATATGTAGAACCCGATCCAGAGGGTGGCGACGATGTAGCCACCCATGATGATGAGATCGAGGGTTGTGAAGCTCATCGCACGGGGGTTCCCAGGGTCCGGTCGGTCCGGAACGGTGTGGTCGGCAGCCCCTCACGGTTGTACAGGTTCGCCCCCTCCGGGTTGTGCGCCCACGCATAGCGCACCGCCACAGGGTCCGGCACACGATCGCTCCACACCACGACCCGGTCCCCCTCGATGCGGGCGTCCGCGGGGACGAAGCGCCCATCCCGTCCCGCCACGACAAAGCCTTCGAGCCCGCCGTCGCCGCGTGCGAGGAGCCCGCCATTGACGTGGTCGAAAGTGAGCTCAACCCGCCCCGCCGGCGTCACCCGGTGGCTCCGGTACACCGGCCCCGAGTACACGACGTCCTGACCGTAGGCCACGGCCCGGGCCGCCCGGGCCAGCCGCTCGCCCACGGTCTGCTTGTCCCGGGGGTGGATGTCGTCGGCCGCGCCCACATCGATGGCCAGTGCCTGCGCCGTGTGGGGCAGCGACAGCGCCACCGTCTGCGACTCCCGGAGCATGGCCCAGTCGCTGGGCTCGGTCCCGTCGCCGGGCTCCATGAAGTTCGCGAGCTGGACCCACAGGAAGGGCAGCTCCGGCTGACCCCACGCGGCGCGCCAGCTCCGGATCATGGCGCGGAACTGGTCCCGGTACTCCTCGGCGTCACCCGGGTACGCGTTGGACTCGCCCTGGTACCAGATCACACCGCGGATCGGGAAGTCCACGAGGGGGTGGACCATCTGGTTCCAGAGGAGGGTCGGGACGTGGTTCTTCTCACCCGCCAGGTCGACGCTGACCTCCCCCACCCGGAACCGCCACTCGCCCGCCAGGGGGCGGCGGCCGGCCACGGTCTCCAGGTAGAGCAGCTCCTCGGGGCCGTGGATCCCGCCCCCGCCGCCCGTATCCACGACACGAACGGTCATCACGTTGCGACCTTCGCGGAGCACGTCCGCCGGGACCCGGTAGCGCCGGGCCCGGTTCCACGCCATCTCTATCCCGCCGACCTCGACGCCGTTGACCCACGTGATGTCGCCATCATCGATCATCCCGACGCCCACATGGACGGCCGCCGCCGCCTCCTCGGCGGACAGGTCGAAGGTGCGCCGGTACCAGGCGACGCCGTCCAGCCCCTGATAACCCTCCTCCTCCCAGCGGGCCGGTACGCCGATGCGCGACCATTGGCTCTCGTCCAGCGCCGGGTCGGCCCAGGCCGGCCGGCCGTCGACCATCCCGGCGTCCCGGGTCGGCAGGGTCCCCAGGATCTCTCGCAGCCCCTGGAGCAGCCGCTGCTCCCGCTCGGCCTCCAGCGCCTCGATCTGCG
>JBKGZE010000313.1:0-3678 GCA_046545735.1 Gemmatimonadota bacterium
CCGCCCCACCTCCGCACCCGACGACGCCTCGACCGGCGCCGGCACCAGCCGCGCCCCTCCCGGCCGCGACCGCAGCCGCGCCCAGAGCGCCACTCCGCCCAGAACCACAACCGTCGCCACCACCGCGCCCCACAACCCCGCCGCCGCAGCCATCCCGAGCGGCAGCACCAGGTTGGCCGCGTAGAAGAGGGCCAGCCACCCGGCCGAAACCCCCGAGAGCCAGCGGCGCGCCCCCAGCCACTCGAGCGCAGCCATCAGCACCACCCCCGTCACGTACCAGCCCACCAGGTTCATCAGCGGCATGCCGTAGTACGGCCCCGACTCCGCCCACACCCAGTACCGCGTCGCCTCGCTCATCGCCGGGTCCAGGCTCAGGTCCCACGCCAGCAGCAGGAGCGAGCCGAGAACGATCCGCCCGCCCCAGCCGCTCCCGGCCAGGCCACCGACCCGCCCGGCTCCCACGGGCCCGGCCAAGCCAGCGACGCGCCCGGATCCGACACGCCCGGCTGAACTCCCGGCCGAACTCCCGGCCGAACGGACCGCGCCCGTCGGGCCGCCAGTCGCCGCGGCGTCTTCGGAATCCAGCGCCCGCGCCGCCAACCCGTACGCCGGCACCGCCATGAAGAACCAGCTCAGCGGGATCAGCGCCGGGACCAGGTCGAGCCATTTCGCCCCCAGAAGGTCCGTGTACGCATACGGGCCGAACGGTACCCCGAACGCCGTCCCCAGCAGCTCGCTCCCAAGGCTCAGCACGTACACCGCCACGAACGCCCCCAGCCACCGCCACCCGGCACGCCGCAGCAGGTGCACCGCCAGCACCACACCCGCCAGCGCGATCTGAACCTGGGCGAAGAAGCCGAATGACACCGCGTAGAAGCGCGCCGCACCCGGTGACAATCCCGCCACCCGCGTCGGGTCCCGCCCGAAGATCGCGTAGCCCGCCACCGCCACCACGCTGAACCCGATCAGCGCCGCCAGCGGCCCCACGTCCAGCAGTCGTTTCCCGCGCCCCCTCTGCATCCCCGGTCCGCCTCCATCCATGAGGTTTGCCTCCGTCCGGTTGTCAAGGGAATGTATAACATCGCGTCCAGGTCGAGTCAACATTTATCTAGACGAACCCTTGACGCTGGCGCCGGGGGGCGGTAGCTTGGGGGCTCGGCGTCGTGGGAGGAGCCGGCGATAAGGGCAAGAGCCGGGCCGATGTATGAGCGCGCCGCGCCGTGGGGGCGTGGCGGGGTGGACGAGGGAAGGGGGGACGGATCCGATGGCGGATGAGAACGGGCGCGAGGCGCCGAGGCACCCGATGGGTGTGGTGGTGCAACGGACGGGATTGAGCGCGCATGTACTGCGGGCGTGGGAGCGGCGGTATGGCGCGGTGGAGCCGGGGCGGACGAAAGGTGGACAACGTCTGTACAGCGACGCGGACGTGCTGCGGCTGCGGCTGCTGAAGCAGGCGACGGAGGCGGGGCGTCCGATCGGTCAGGTGGCGGAGTTGGACACGGAGTCGCTGGTGGCGCTGGTGGGGGAGGATGCGGGGGAGGCGGTGGGGCCGGGCGGGGCGTCGGGGTCGCCGGATCGGGAGCCGGATCGGGAGCGGCACCTGCGTGCGAGCCTGGAGGCGGCGGAGCGGCTGGACGCGGCGGCGCTGCGGGACGAGCTGATGCGGGCGGTGGTGAAGCTGAGCGCTCCGGTTTTCGTGACGGGGGTGGTGGCTCCGCTGCTGGAGCGTGTGGGTGATCTGTGGGAGGAGGGGGAGCTGCGTCCGGCGCAGAAGCACGTGGTGTCGACGGCGGTGCGGCAGGTCCTGGACTGGCTGCTGGGTCGGTACGAATCGTCGCCGGAGGCGCCCTTGATGGTGGTGGGCACGCCGGCGGGGGAGCTGCACGAGTTTGGCGCGATGCTGGCGGCGGTGGTGGCGGCGGATGCGGGGTGGCGGGTGCTGTACCTGGGCCCGTCGTTGCCGGCGGAGGAGATCGCGCTGGCAGCGGAGCGTTCGGGTGCGGCGGCGGTAGCGGTCAGCGTGGTGGACGGGGCGGATGCGGACGCGCTCCGGACCACCCGGGAGCTGGAGGCGTTGCGGGCGGCGCTGCCGGAGGGAGTGCTGCTGGTGACGGGTGGGCGGCGGGCGAGGACGGTGACGCCTGTGGGGGTGACCACGGTAACGGAGCTCGAGTCGCTGCGGCGGGTCCTGTCGGCGGCGAGACCGGAGAGCGGGGACGAATGAGAGCGGTCGTGATCGGAAGTGGGTTCGGCGGTCTGGCGGCGGCGGTCCGTCTGCGCAGCCGCGGGTACGAGGTGACGCTTCTGGAAGCGCTGGACCGGCCGGGCGGGCGGGCGCGTGTGTTCGAGCGGGACGGGTTCACCTTCGACGCCGGTCCCACTGTGATCACGGCCCCGTACCTGTTGCACGAGCTGTTCGAGCTGGCCGGGCGGGACAGCCGGGACTACTTCGAGCTGGTCCCGGTGGACCCGTTCTACCGGATCCGGTACGCGGACGGCAGCCATTTCGACTACACGGGGGACGAGGACCGGCTGGTGGCGGAGGTCGAGCGGCTGAGTCCCGGGGACGTGGACAACTACCGTCGTCTGGCGGCGCAGGCCGAGCGGATCTTCGAGGTGGGCTACAGTCAGCTGGCGGATCAGCCGTTCCACCGCTTCTCCACCATGGCGCGCGTGATCCCGGCCATGGTCCGGCTCCGGAGCTACCGCACGGTGAGCGGGCTCGTGGCGCGCTACATCCGGGACGAGCGGCTCCGGCAGGCGTTCACGTTCGAGCCGCTGCTGGTGGGGGGCAACCCGTACACCACCACGTCCATCTACCTGCTCATCCACTGGCTCGAGCGGAAGTGGGGCGTCCATTTCGCCCTCGGCGGGACCGGGTCCATCGTCTCCGGGCTGGTCCGGCTCCTGGAAGAGACCGGGGTGGAGGTGCGCCTGGGCGCGCCGGTGGAGGAGATCCTCGTGCGCGGCGGCCGCGTGCGCGGGGTCCGCACGGAGTCGGGGCGGGTGGAGCCGGCGGAGGTGGTCGTGAGCAACGCCGACCCGTCGTACGTCTATCGTCGCATGCTGCACCCGTCCGACGCGCCCCGTGGGCACCGGCGGGCGCGGCGCGTGCGCAGCTCGCCCAGCCTGTTCGTCGGCTACTTCGGCACCGACCGCGTCTACGACGACCTGGCGCACCACACCATTGTCCTCGGCCTCCGCTACCGCGAGCTGCTCCGCGACATCTTCCGCCGCAAGGTGCTGGCGGACGACTTCTCGCTGTACCTCCACGCGCCGGCCCGCACCGACCCCGGCATGGCACCGGCCGGAAGGGACAGCTTCTACGTCCTCTCGCCGGTGCCCAACACTCGCAGCGGCATCGACTGGAGCCGCATGGCCGGCCCGTACTTCGACCGCGTCCTGGAAGCGCTGGAGACCCGGCTCATGCCCGGCCTCCGCGAGAGCATCGTCACCCGGACGTGGATGACGCCCCACGATTTCGAGCACACGCTCCGGTCCGTGGACGGCGCCGCGTTCGGGCCCGAGCCGGTCTTCAGCCAGTCGGCGTGGTTCCGCTATCACAACCAGGACCCGGACGTCCAGGGGCTCTACTTCGTCGGCGCCGGCACCCACCCCGGCGCCGGCGTGCCCGGCGTCCTCTCCTCCGCCCGCGTCCTGGACCGGGTGGTCCCGGAC
>JBKGZE010000314.1:0-3667 GCA_046545735.1 Gemmatimonadota bacterium
CGACGAACGCGTAGTCGCGGTCGCCGTCGCGGATCGCCCGCTGGCCCGGATCCGCGCTGGGCGCGGGGACGCGGGGGCCGGCGTCGGGGGCGCGGGGTAGCCGGACCGGAGCGGTCGTAACATCTTGGGGGTCCGGGCGTGGCCCCGCCTCCGTATCGACTTACCCTCAGGCCAGCGAGACCATGAACGCACGTTTTGCCTCAGTGATGACGCTGATGATCCTCGCCGCGACGGCCGTCGCGTGCGCCCCTGAAACCCATCCGGCCGCCGAGCGCATCACGGCGGACGGGATCATGGCGGATGTGTCCGTGCTGTCCGCCGACAGCATGGAAGGCCGGGCGCCGGGCACGCCCGGAGAAGACCGTGCCATCCGCTACATCGCACAGCGGTTCCAGCAGATCGGGTTGGAGCCGGTGGAGGAAGACTACCTGCTGCCGGTGGAGCTGCTGGGGCTGACGAAGAAGGCGGACGCGTCGTCGCTCACGATCCGCAACGGGCAGGGCGCGCTCGATCTGGTGGATGATGAGAACTTCACCTACTGGTCGACGGCCGGGGAGCCGGTGGTCGACGTCAGGAACGCGCCGATCGTGTTCGTGGGCTACGGCGTGCAGGCGCCGGAGCACGGCTGGGACGACTTCAAGGGCGAGGACATGAGCGGGAAGGTGCTGCTGTTCCTCAACAGCGACCCGCCGGTGGAGGAGGACGGCGAGGCGCTGTTCGGCGGCGACGCGCGCACGTATTACGGTCGCTGGACGTACAAGTTCGAGCAGGCCGACGCGCTGGGCGCCGCGGGCGCCATCATGATCCACACGACGGAATCGGCCAGCTACGGCTTCAGCGTGATCGGGAACACGGGCTCGCGTCAGGTCTGGCAGCAGACGTACCAGGTGCCGCTCCTGGCCTGGATGGACTCGACCCGCTCGGAGCAGGTCGCCGCGGCCATGGGCACGGACCTGGACGGGCTGTTCGAGATGGCCGCGCGCCGTGATTTCCGGCCGGTCGACACGGGCTACCGGGTGAACGCGCGCATCGAGTCGGAGATCGAGCGGGTCCAGGCGCACAACGTGGCCGGTGTGGTCCGGGGCACGGACCCGGAGTTGGCGGACGAGTACCTCGTCTTCACCGCCCATCACGACCACCTGGGCATGGATCCGTCGCTCGAGGACGACCAGGTCTACAACGGCGCGCTCGACAATGCGCTGGGCGTTGCCTCCATCATCGCCGCCGCCGATGCCTTCGCCGACGCCTCGCCTCGCCGCTCGGTGATGTTCGTCTCCGTCACCGCGGAGGAGGGTGGCCTGCTCGGCAGCAGCGCGTTCGTCCAGAACCCGCCGGTCCCGCTGAACCAGATCGTGGCCAACTTCAACGTGGACTCGCCCCAGGTCTTCGGCGAGACGCGCGACGTGGCGGCGATCGGGATCCACCTGAACTCCATCGGCCAGGAGTTCGGCGCGGTCGCGGAGGAGTGGGGGCTGACGCCGAAGGGCGACCGGAACCCGAACGCGGGCAGCTTCTACCGCTCCGACCAGGTGAGCTTCGCCAAGGCCGGCATCCCGGCGCTCTACCTCCAGTCGGGGAACGAATACGTAAACCCGCTCGACTTCGACGCGGGCGAGTACAAGCTGGCGCGATACCACCAGGTGAACGACGAGGTGACGGAGCAGTGGGACCTGCGGGGTACGGAGCGCGACATGCGCCTGCTGTTCGAGGTCGCGCTGCGCGTGGCCAACGCGGACGAGCAGCCCCGCTGGGTGGCCGGGAACGAGTTCGAGGAGGAGTGGAAGGCGCTCTACGGCAGGGAGTAGCGCGCGACGCGGGCGTCGCGTGCGGCATGAGTGTCGCGCGCGACACGGGCGTGAAACGAGAGCCACCCGCCGGGCACGCCGGCGGGTGGCTCTCTTCTGCTGTCGGCGGTCGCGCGCGGCGCGTCAGCCGAACATGGTCAGGAACACCCCGGCCGCCACGGCCGAGCCGATGACGCCCGCCACGTTCGGGCCCATCGCCGGCATCAGCGGGTTCACGCGGCCGTTCGTCTCCTGCGAGACGAACTGCTGGACGACCCGCGCCGACATCGGCACGGCGGACACGCCGGCGGCGCCGATGCACGGGTTGATCTTCCGCTCCCCGGAGAGGAAGAGGTTGATGATCTTGGCCAGGATGATCCCGCCCGCCGTGCTGAACGCGAACGCCACGGCGCCCAGTACCAGGATCAGCAGCGTCTGGTAGGTCAGGAAGCTGCCCGCGTCCATGGTCGCGCCCACCACCAGCCCGAGGAGGATGGTCACGATGTCCACCATGGGGCCGCCGGCCGTCTTCTTCAGCCGTTCCGTCACGCCCGATTCCCGGAGCAGGTTCCCGAACATCAGCAGTCCGATGAGCGGCGCGCTCGACGGCACCGCCAGCGACGCGATGAGACCGGTAATGAGCGGGAACAGGATGACGGCCCGCTGCGAGACGGGGATCGCCTGCGGCATGTCGATGGCCCGCTCCTCCTTCGTGGTCAGCACCCGCATGATGGGCGGCTGAATGATGGGCACCAGCGACATGTAGCTGTACGCCGCCACGGCCACTGCGCCGAGCAGGTGCGGGGCCAGCTGGATGGTCAGGAAGATGGAGGTCGGCCCGTCGGCGCCTCCGATGATCCCGATGGACGCCGCCTCCTGGGCGGTGAAGCCCAGGAGGTAGAAGGCACCCAGCGCGGCGATGAAGATTCCGAGCTGGGCGGCCGCGCCCAGCAGGAAGGTCAGGGGTCGCCCCAGTAGCGGTCGGAAGTCCGTAAGGACGCCGACGCCCAGGAAGATGAGCGGCGGTAGCAGCTCCGTGCTGATCCCCGCGTCGTAGATCACCTCCATGATCCCGCCCGCGTGGGCGCCCATCCCCGACAGCGGCAGGTTGGCCAGGACCGCGCCGAACCCGATGGGAATGAGCAGCAGCGGCTCGTACTCCTTGGTGATCGCCAGGTAGATCAACACACCCGCGACCACGAACATGACGAGATTGCCCGCCGTCAGGTTGGCGACCCCCGACTGCTCGAGGAGTCGTAGGAAAATGTCCATGGCTCGCCTCAGGCGATCGTCATGATCGGCTGCGTGCTGTCGATCTCATCCCCGATCGACACGTGGACCGCCGTCACGGTCCCGCTGTGCTGCGAGCGGATGTCGTGCTTCGCCTTCATGGCTTCGACCGCCGCCACCACATCGCCCTCGCTCACCGCGTCGCCCACCTGCTTGAGGATGTCCACCACCTCCACCTGTCCGGCGAAGGTGGAGACCACCGGCTTCCCGTTCGCCGCCGGCGCCGCTGTACCCGCCGCCGCGCCGGCCGCGTCGCCCGCCGGCGCCGCTGCGCCATCCTCCGGCTCGACGGTGACGGAGAACGTCCGGGTCGTGGTCCCTTCCTGCACCTTGATGGTCGTGGTGAGCGGACCCTTCGGCGCCGCCTGCGTCGCAACCGCCGCGGCGGGGGCCGGCGTGGCCGTGGCCACCGGGGCCTCCTTCTTCTTGAGCGGGATGTCGATCTTGGGGTTGCCGGTCAGGAGCCGGATCCCCTCGTTCGTCTCCATCTTCTTGCCCGGCACCATGCAGGCGAGGACGAGGAAGGTGTTCTCGTCGGTGACGGGGAGGTTCCGCTCCTCGAGGGCCTCGCGGGCGGCCGCGATGTTCTTGGG
>JBKGZE010000315.1:0-3664 GCA_046545735.1 Gemmatimonadota bacterium
GGAGCCGGGCGGCGCGGCCGGAGCCGGGCGGATCAGCCCCGGTAGCTCACGGGGGCCATCCAGTCGGCGTACTTCTCATCCAGCGTCTTCATATGGGCGAGGACCCGCTGGCGGAAGACGGTTTCGACCAGCGGCTGCTGGCCCGGCCAGAGACGCAGCTTGACCCGGAGGTAGCGCCAGCCGCCCTCGTCGGCGTCGGTGACGTCGAAGACCTCGGGCTCGCCCAGGACGGCGGCGGGGTGCTGGCTCCGCAGCCCACGGGCAAGGCTCCGAAGCCGGTCCGCGAGCTCGTCGACGCTCACGCCTTCGGGGACCTCCACGTCCAGGTAGGCGCGGATGACGCCTCCGCGGTAGCGCCCCACCACGGCGATGTTGCGGTTGGGGATGTAGACGGTCTGGCCGAAGAAGTTGGTGAGGGTGGTGAAGCGGAGCCCCACGCGCTCGACGCGTCCCACCTGGCCGGATACCTCGACCGTGTCACCCACGTCCAGGGCGTCGGTGAAGATGAGCGTGAGGCCGATGACGATGTCCTGCACGAACCCCTGGGACCCGAACCCCACCGCGAGCCCGACGACCGTGGCGGTGGCGAAGTATGCGGTGGGGTCGATCTCGAACGCGGACAGGATCATCCCTACGGCGACGAACCAGAGGGCGAACGTGAGCGCGCTGAAGATGAGCCCGGCGATCGTCGCCAGCTTGGGGTGTCGCTCCGCGGCCCCGGGCGGCCGCTGTGCGCCGGGGGGACCGAGGACGCGGTCGGCCGCGCCTTTCGCCGCTCGGATCACCAGGTGGAGGACCAGCGCCAGGGCGAGGATCGCCGCGGCGCGGGGCAGGCCATCCGCCGGGAACCCGAGCCAGTCCATGCCGCGGGTCAGCCCGCCGGGGCCAGGATGCCCCAGGCCTGGGGCTCGCCGCCGGGCTCGCCGGCGATCCAGACCCGTGCGCCCGCGTGCTCCCGGAGCGCCGCCGGGGCCGGGCGGTACCGGAGACGGTCTCCGCCGGGGGTTGTGAGGATGGCGTCCTCGCCTTCCAGCGCGAGGATGCCGTCGGCCGCCGGGAGGCCGTGAGCGGACCGGACGCGGAACTCCGTCACCCGGAAGCGATCGTGCTCCCGGGTCCCTTCCACGAGGAGCTCCAGCCCGCCGGCCCGTCGGAGCTCGGACGACGCTGGCCCGTCGAGCGGGACCTGCCCTCCGTCGACCCGCAGGGCGACGTGCGTCAGGGGGTCGGCGCCGACGATGACTACGGTTCCTCGAAGCGTATCGGTAGCGGCCGCCGCCCGGGGCGGATCCCGGACCGGGTCGGCTTCCGGCTCGGCGCTTCGGGTGGAGCACCCGACGAGGGCGATCGTGACGAGCGCGGGTAGCGCCTTGAGCGCCGCCTGGCGCCCGGCGTGTCGAGGTCGGGCGGCCCGCCGGGCGCGTCGGCGGACGGGGTCAGCGGGCACCCGGATCGCCCGGCTCATCGCACCCTCACGATCGAGAGACCGAGGGACGCGGGCGCGGTGGCGCCGCTCTCGCTGAGGAGCTCCAGGAGCTGGGGCCCGGTGACTCCGTTCAGCTCGATGATCGCCGCGGCCCCGCCGTGGATCTCGGGTACCTCGACCAGGAAGTCGCCGGACGGCACCTCGTGGGCGGCGAGCGGCCACGGCGTGGGGTAGGTCTCGGCGATATCCGTGTCGGCGTAGTCTTCGTGGAGGCCGCTGAACATGTCGCGGGTGTCCCAGCTCGGCATGGTCAGCTCGCTCCGTGCGGGCACCATCCCGGAGGGGTGGTCGTCCACGGCCATGGCCACGGTGTAGTCGGCCAGGAGCTCGGCGACGGATCGGCCCGCGCGGGCGGCCAGGTTGGCGGGTCCGGTGAGGGTGGGCTCCCGGATCAGGGCCTTGATGAAATCGGCCTCGGGCACGCCCGACTGGTCGATGGCCCACCGGACCCACTGCCAGCCGGTGCCGTAGAAGGTCCAGTCGTCTTCGTCCACGCGGCCGAAGGGCGAGAGCAGCTCGGGGCTCTTCAGGTACGCGTTGATGGCGCCGTAGTGCTTGCCCATGATGTGCGGAACGGCGTCGCAGTCGGGCCAGTTGTCGCCCACGCGCCGCTCGCACCAGATGCTCTGCTGGTACCCGGTGTTGTCGAACTGGCCGTATCCCTGGAGCGCGCGACCGAAGAACTCCTCGGCGAGCCGGGCGGTGGCCTCTTCCAGCCCGGGCTCCTCGAAGTTCGGCGACGACGGGCTGACGTCGAACTTGTTCGCGTACGCCGTGAGGTGCTTCACCTCGTGGATCACGGTGGAGCGCATCTGCCACGCCCACGTCTTCGGCGTGCCGGTGTCGTAGCCATCGCCTGACACGGTCGGGACCGTGCCGTAGAAGATCTCGCCCTCGTCGCTCGCGGCGCAGTGGCCGCGGGTAGCGCTGGGCGTGCGAGGATAGAAGTCGCCGCTGAATACGAACCCGGCCACGCCGAACTCGAAGTCGTTGACCGTCTCGGAGAAGAGCATGAAGAAGCGGCCGTTGTCATCGAGCCGATCATCGAAGACCAGGGGGTCGCCGAAGTACTCGACCAGGATCGGGTGCATGACCTCGTCGTACTCCCTGCCGATCGCCTGCCAGGTGTCGTCCGTGGTGCCGGCGAGGGGGGCGAGGGTGTCCTCCCAGACGATGCCGTAGTCTCCCACGTACGCGGCCCGGGCCGTGACGCTGATGTACTCCGCGCACCTGTTCTCCGCGTCGAGGTCGGGGATCCGGAACTCGCGCGTGTCTCCCACCTGGAGGTCCATGGCCGCCGCCTGCACACCCGGAGCCCGCTCGACGCCCGCCGTGCCCAGCCGCTCGACGAGACGACGGTTGTCCTCCAGCAGCGCCAGGTGGGCCATCTCCTCGGGCGCGGGTTCGAGGGGCGGCCGCTCGCGGGCGACCTCGACCCGGGGTCGGACGCGGTCGGCCGCGAGGGTCGCGTCGCCGGAGCCGCGGAGCTGGAACGCCGTGATGGCCGTGGCGGACGTGGCGCTGTTGAAGACGCTGATGACGTAGCTGCCGGGCTCCGCCAGCTCCGCGCAGGCCACGTCGCCGCCGGTCAGGGCCAGGGACTCGCCAATGCCCAGGGCGTGGCGCGTGGCGCCGGCCACCGGGTGCTCGGCGCGGGCCTCGAGGCCGTCGCGGTCGACCACGACCTCCCGGCTCGACGCGGGGCCGCAGGGGAACGTGCCGGGCTCGGGCATCAAAGCCGTGATCTCCGTGTCCGTCGCGGCGATGACCGTCGCCTCCACGCCGGCGACGGTCAGGGAGATGAGCGTCGGGTCCGCGCCGAACCCGCTCCCCGTGATCATAACGGTGTCGGCGGCTCCCAGGATCGCGGGCTCGATCGACGTGATCGTGGGTCGGGGCCCGGCACGAACGTCCACGGTGGCCTCCCCGGTGTACCCACCCGCGGAGGCGGCGATCACGGCGGTGCCGACGCCCACGGCCTCGACGTGGCCGGCGTGCACGGTGGCGACGGACTCGTCCGAGCTGGACCAGGTGAGGGCGAGGCTCGTGTCGATGGCGGCGCCGCGGGCGTCGACGGGGCCGCCGTCGAGGTCCAGTGTCTCCCCGGTTACCAGGACGCTGGCGGCCGGGTCGATCCCGATGGCGGCCAGGAGCTGGTCCACGGTGACGGTCGCGGCC
>JBKGZE010000316.1:0-3662 GCA_046545735.1 Gemmatimonadota bacterium
GCCCGCACGTCTCCCAGCCCACCACGGCGGCGACCGCGACCACCGCCACGGCCACGGCCACCTGCGACCACGATGGCGGCCACTTCGACCGGAGCCGGTGCCAGGTCGCCCCGTCCCGGACGGTGCCCCGCCACGAGGCGAGGTAGGCATGCACGGCGCGTCCGGCCCGGCGCAGCGACCGCTTCGACCGCTCCCGAAAGCTCCACGCGCCGCCGGCGTCGCCCGCGTTGCCCGCGTTGCCCGCGTTGCCCGCGTCGCCGTTCGTGTGGTGTCTGGCCATGACGACGGCACGAGGAGCAAGGACTGTGCACGGGCCGGGGCGGTCCGTACACTATGCTGAGGATCCACCTGCGACCAGGACCCTGATCCCGTGAACGCACTCGACCCCGCGCCCGGCAGTGGCGACAGCGGAGCTGGTGACCCCGTACTGGAGCGGCTGACGCGGCGGTCGGCCGCGAGCTCCGGCGGCGAGCCGCTGGAGGTGATCGCTCCGTTCACCGGTGAGGTGTTCGGCCGGTTGCCGGAATCGAGCGAGGCGGACGTGCGGGAGGCGGTGCGCCGGGCCCGGGCGGCGCAGCCGGCGTGGGCCGCGGCCAGCTACCGGGCGCGTGCCGGCCGGGTGCTCCGGCTGCACGATCTGCTGCTGGAGCGGCAGGACGAGGTCCTGGACCTGGTGCAGCGGGAGACGGGCAAGGCCCGGAAGGACGCGTTCGAGGAGGTGGCCGACGTGGCCCTCGTCGCCCGCTACTACGCGTACCATGGCGCGGGGCACGTCCGGAGCCGCCGGCGCCGGGGCGCCCTGCCGCTCGTGACTCGCGCGTGGGAGCACCACCGCCCGGTGGGTGTGGTGGGCTTCATCGCGCCGTGGAACTACCCCCTCAGCATGGCGCTCAGCGATGTCATCCCCGCGCTCCTGGCCGGGAACGCCGCCGTGTTGAAGCCGGACCGACAGACGCCCTTCACCGCGCTCTGGTGCGCCGAGCTGGCGGACGCGGTGGGGATCCCGCCCGACCTGTTCCAGGTGGTCCCCGGCCGCGGCACCCGGGTCGGTGGCGCGCTGATCGACGCGGTGGACCACGTGGCGTTCACCGGCAGCACGGCCACGGGCCGGATCGTCGCGGAGCGGGCGAGCCGGAAGCTGATCGGGTGCTCGCTCGAGCTCGGCGGGAAGAACGCGTCCCTCGTCCTGGACGACGCCGACCTGGACAGGGCCGTGGCGGGCGCGGTGCGGGGCTCGTTCAGTGCCGCGGGCCAGCTCTGCGTGTCGACCGAGCGGATCCTGGTGCAGCGCTCGCTGTTCGACGAGTTCCTGGCCCGGTTCGCGGCGGCCGCCGAGGCGCTGCGCGTGGGCCCGGGGCTGAGCTTCGACGCGGACATGGGGTCGCTGACATCCCGGTCCCAGCTCGAGACAGTCGAGTCGCACGTGCGCGACGCGGTGGAGAAGGGCGCCACCGTCGTCACCGGCGGGCGCCCGCTCCCGGAGCTGGGCCCCTTGTTCTACGCGCCCACCGTCCTCACGGGCGTCACGCCGGAGATGACGCTCTTCGACGAGGAGACGTTCGGGCCCGTCATCGCCGTCTACCCGTTCGACACGGACGACCAGGCGGTCGCCCGGGCCAACGCCACCCGCTACGGCCTGAACGCGGCCATCTACAGCCGCGACGCAGGCCGCGCCCGTCGGCTGGCCGCGCGCGTCCGGACCGGGACCGTCAACATCAACGAGCCGTACGGCGCCGCGTGGGCCTCGGTGGACGCGCCCATGGGCGGGTTCAAGGAGTCGGGGCTCGGCCGGCGCCACGGGGCCGAGGGGATCCTGCGCTACACGGAGTCGCAGACCGTGGCCGTACAGCGCTGGATCCCGCTGGGTCCCACGCGGCTGCTTTCGGGCGAACGGTACCGTCGCGCGCTCACCCTGGTGCTGAAGCTGGTGCGGCGCCTGCCCTGGATCCGGTAGGGTGTCACGAATTTATTGCGATCGCAGGGGTCAGCCAGCATCCTTGAGACGTGGCCGTACTGGTGCCCAAACGCGTTCTGCGCTCAGCCCTTCCTATGCGCTGCGTTCACCTGGGGATCGACATCGGCTCGACCACCGTGAAGGTGGTCGCCCTCGCTGAAGACGGCGCACTCCTCGAGGCGACATACGATCGTGCCTGCGGGCGGCCGTGGCCCACCCTCCTCCAGGCCGCTCGTGGTGTGCTCCGTGATCTGGGGCAGCCGGCGATCGGCGCGGTGGGGGTGACCGGGTCGGGGGGCGCCACCGTCGGGTCGCTGGTCGGGGCGCTGCACGTGAACGAGCTCATCGCCCAGACCCGCGCGGTAGGCGCGCTGCACCCCGAGGCCCGGACGGTCGTCGAGATCGGCGGCCAGGACAGCAAGCTGCTCTCCCTGGAGCGGGACCCGACCACCGGGGAGATGCGGCTCCTGGACTTCGCCATGAACACGTTGTGCGCGGCGGGGACCGGCGCGTTCCTGGACCAGCAGGCCGAGCGGCTCGGACTCTCGATCGAGGACGAGTTCGGGACGCTCGCGCTGCGCTCCGTGACGCCCGCCCGGATCGCCGGGCGCTGCACGGTCTTCGCGAAGTCCGACATGATCCACCTCCAGCAGCAGGGTGCCGCGCTCGAGGACATCCTCGCGGGCCTCTGCCTGGCCCTGGCGCGGAACTTCAAGGCGGTGATCGGGAAGGGCAAGGCGTTCGTGCCGCCGATCGTCTTTCAGGGTGGTGTGGCGAGGAACGCCGCGGTGGTCCGGGCGTTCGAGACCGTGCTCGGCCCCGGGCACGGCGCGCTCATCATCCCGGAGTGGCACCTCCACATGCCGGCGCTCGGGGCGGCCATGACGGCGCGGGCCGAGCGAGCGGCGGGACGCGCCCGCGAGTTCCGCGGGTTCGGCGCCCTGGAGCGGGCGGCGGAGGCGGCGTGCCAGCCCGACACGCTCCCGCCGCTCCGCGCCGATGCGGGGCGCCGCATCAGCCTGGGGAACGGGCGCCCCCGCCGGAGCCGGCGTCCGGTGTACCTGGGCATCGACGTGGGCTCGATCAGCACGTGCCTCGCCCTGATCGACGAGCGGGACCGGGTCCTTGCGTCCCGGTATCTCATGACGGCCGGGCGCCCGCTCGAGGCGGTCCGGCGCGGGCTGCGCGAGCTGGCCGGGGAGGTGGACGGGACAGTCGAGGTGCGGGGTGTGGGGACCACCGGCTCCGCCCGCTACCTGACGGGCGACTTCGTCGGCGCCGACGTCGTCCGGAACGAGATCACGGCGCAGGCGCGAGCCGCCCTCGCGGCGGACCCCGACGTCGACACCCTGTTCGAGATCGGCGGCCAGGACAGCAAGTTCGTTCGTCTGCACGGTGGCGCGGTGGTGGACTTCGCCATGAACCACGCCTGCGCGGCGGGGACGGGCTCGTTCCTGGAAGAGCAGGCGGAGCGGCTGGGGTTCCGCGTGGAGGAGGACTTCAGCCGCCTCGCCTACGCCGCACCCGCTCCGGTCTCGTTGGGGGAGCGGTGCACGGTCTTCATGGAGTCCGACCTGGTGCACCACCAGCAGCAGGGCCGCACGGTTGAGGACCTGACCGCCGGGCTGGCGTACTCCATCGCGCGGAACTACCTGAACCGCGTGGTGGACGGCCGGCCGGTGGGGGAGCGGGTGCTCTTCCAGGGTGG
>JBKGZE010000317.1:0-3657 GCA_046545735.1 Gemmatimonadota bacterium
CCGGTCCTCGAGGGGGACGACGGGCCGCGTCGTCCCTTTCAGGCGGCGCACGGACGCGTCCGTGTTGACGCCGATCACCAGGGCGGCCCCGAGGGCGCGGGCGCGGTAGAGGTACTCCACGTGCCCGCGGTGCAGGAGGTCGAAGCAGCCGTTGGTGAACACCAGGCGTCCGGGCCGGGGGCGTCCGGACCGGGGCCGTGGGAACCGCTCGAGGAGCGCCGCGCGGTCGAGGATCTTCGCCTCCGGCCTGGCGATGCTCGCGGGCATGGTGGCCGGCTCGCGTTCGGGAACGGGCGTCACGACCACCGGGCGCGGGCCGTCTCGACCTCGGCCGCGCCCGGGTGGACCGGGAGTCCCTCGGGCTCATCCCGGCCGTTGTCGCGGAAGATGATCTTCAGGAGGGGCGGCGCGATGAAGGTGGTGAAGATCACCATGATCAGGATCGCGCTGAACGCCTCCGAGGAGAGGATCCCGTTGGCGAGCCCGAGCTGGGCGAAGATCAGGCCCACCTCGCCCCGGGGCACCATCCCCACGCCGATGGCGGCGTGGTTCAGCTTCTCCCGTCCCCAGCCCACCGTGTAGCCGGAGGCGAGCTTCCCGATGATGGCGATCACCAGCAGGATGCCGCCGACCATGAGGACGTCGAGGTTGAACTCGTCGCTCCAGGGGAGGAAGAGCCGCACGTTCACCGCGGCGCCGACGGAGACGAAGAAGATGGGCGTGAAGATGTCGGCGACGGGCTTGATCCGGTCCTCGATGACGTCGAACTGGTTCGTGGTCGAGAGCACGATCCCGGCGGCGAAGGCGCCGATGATCAGGGCGGACCCGGCCAGCCCGGCCAGGGCGCCGAACAGGAGCGCGAACGAGAACGCGCCGACCAGGAGCACGCCCCGGACGCGGAGCCGGTCGATGAGCCCGAACAGCCGCGGAGCGACCCAGTTGCCGATGACCACCGCGGCCACGAGGAACCCGACGGCGACGGCGAACTTGGCGGTGATGCCGAGGAGGGTGAGGCCGGCGCCGGCGGCCAGACCACTGACGATGGCGAGGATGACGAGCCCGAGCACGTCATCGATTACCGCGGCGCCTATGATGACGCGGGCCTCGGAGGTGTGGATCCGGTCGAGGTCCGTGAGGACGCGGGCCGTGATCACGACGGAGGTCGCCGTCAGCGTGGCGCCCACGAAGATGGCGACCATGGCCTCGTTGATCCCCGGCGGGAGGGCGCCCAGGTCCGGCGTCAGCCACCACCAGTAGATGAAGCCGAGGGCGAACGGGAAGACCACGCCCACCAGCGCCACGACGGTGGCGGAGGGTCCGACCCGGAACATCTCCTTCAGGTCGGTTTCCAGGCCGATCTCGAAGAGGAGGATGGCCACGCCCACCTCCGCGAGGAGCGTGATCACCTCGGCCATGGAGCCGTCCACCGGAACCACGCCGAGCACGCTGTAGCCGAGGATCACCCCGGCGATCAGCTCTCCGAGGACCGCCGGCTGCCCCATCCGCTCGGCCACCTCGCCCAGCCCCTTCCCCACCACCAGAATCGCGATGAGGACCAGGAAGAAATGCTCGATCCGGATGTGCTCGACGGCGCCGCCCCCGGCCCCGTGACCCTGGGCGCCCATGAGAATCGGAGTGAGAAGCAGAAGCGGGACCAGCCATAGCCTCCGTCTCATCTATCGTGCCTCACCACTGCGATTGTGCGCCATCTATGATCTGCTCGATCAGGTTCTCGATCGCGTTGCGCTGACCCGCCGCGTCCTGCTCCGACGTGGGGTCGTAGCTGCCCCGCCCCGTCAACGACCGCGCTTCCCACCGGATCACGTTGTCCCGCACGTCGACCAGCTCGGCCGATATGCCGATCTGGACCTCGTGCGACAGCACGTTCCCCGCCGGCTGCTGCGCACCGGAACGGTAGTTCTGGGCCACGTCGTCGTAGCGCAGGATCGCGCCCCGGAGGATCGCGTCCGCGGACTCCTCACCCGCCACCCGCAGCCCCAGCGACCCGGGCAGCTCATCGAGCAGCGCCGAGTACAGGCGGGTGTCCAGGTCGAACTGCGGCGTCTCGTTCTCGAACGGCGCGATGTAGATGGTGCGGATGTGCGACGGGAAGCCGCCGCCCTGGAAGCCGTACGTGCAGCCCCCGAGGAACGCGACCGCCGCGGCCAGCACGGCCAGCGAACGGCGCGACGCGCGTCCGCGCTCACGCGCCCGGGTTCCAGATATGCGCTGGAAACGACTCGACTTCATCGACCTGCTCGAGATCCATTATCAACTCTGTGGGGCCGGACCAGTCCCGGTACGCGGCTCTTGCCGGGATCCCGGATCGGGCCGGGCCGAGCTCCACGTCCATGCGGCCGCCATGGTCCCAGCGGGCGGCGACGAGGCGCCTCCCGGCCAGGGTATAGCGAAGCCGGCCATCATCCACAACGTAGTACAGGACCGTGCGGTCGTCGCGGCGCTCGGTGGCCGCGAGGACCGCCTGGTCGGGCGGGCGCACCACTCCCAGCAGCGCCCACATCATGGCTGCGGGAGGGAGCGGCACGTTGCGGGTGCCGGGCGGCAGCCGCACGTCCGCGTCCACGACCGCCGCGCTCGCGTACGCCTCGCCCCGTGGGCCGAAGAGGTCGAGGCGCGCCCTGTAGGGCGGCTCTATGCGGGCGGCGCCGCTGCCGGTGAAGCGGGCCTCACCGTCCAGCATGGTCCATTCGAAGACGACCCGGAGCGGGCGATCGGGCGCGGTGGCGGCGATCGCCTCCGCGGCCGCCGCGGGCTCCAGGGTAGCCGGCCTGGCGCGGCCGCCGCACCCGACGAGGAGAAGGGCGATGGTGACCATCGCCGTTCGGGTCCATCCCATCATTGTCAAAGCGGGAACATATGCGTCGGGAGCGAGGGTCGTCAACCGGAGCGGAAGTACCGCGAAGCGCCGTGCGGCGTTCCGCTCACCGGACCCCGCCGGAGCGGATGGAGGTGACCGGATCGCCCTGGAGGATGGCGTCGGCTGCGTCCATCCCGTCCACGACGCGGCCGAAGACGGTGTATCCGCCATCGAGGTGCGGCTGTGGCGAGTGGGTGATGAACCACTGGCTGCCGCCGGTGTCGGGTCCGCTGAGCGCCATGCCCAGCATGCCCCGGTCGTAGCGGACGCGGTTGATCTCGTCGCGGATCGTCCAGCCGGGCCCGCCCGAGGGATCGCCGCCGGGGGCGCCGTCCTGGAGCACGAAGTTGGGGATGACCCTGTGCCAGACGCCGCCATCGAAGTACCCCCGCTCGGCGAGGGAAATGAAGTTGTGCACGGTCATGGGCGCCTCGTCGGACAGCAGCTCGACCGTGATGAGGCCGTGCGGTGTCTCTATGGTGGCGCGCGGGCGCGGCGCGCCCGCGAGCGGGGGCGCGATGTAGCGGCGAACGAGCTCCTCGTAGTCGTGGGTGTCGGACGGCGCGGGGTCGGGCGCGGTCACAGCGCCGCGGCGGGGGCGCAGGCTGTCGGGGGTGGCGGCGGCCCGGAGGATCGGGTCAGCCGCGTTCCTGGCCTGCCGGCGGATGCGGCGGGCGGCGTCGCGGATGGCCGGCTGCGCGGCGGTGTCGGTGGTCAGGGGCGCGAGCGCGGACACGGCGGCGACGGCGACGCGGGTGTCGACGTCGCGGGCGAGGAGG
>JBKGZE010000318.1:0-3637 GCA_046545735.1 Gemmatimonadota bacterium
GTGGAGGCCCCGCGCATCGTCGGCGAGGTCGTGCCCCATGCGATCCACCACTCGGTGGCCACCGGCGAGTGGGCCACGGCCGACTGCCAGGCGTGCCACGCGGAGAGGTCGCGGATGGACCGGTCGATGGTGCTGGCGGACGGCGCGCCGGGCGGGGTCGTGCCGTCGCTGGTGGCGCCGGAGGGCGTGGCGCTGGCGGGCGCGCTGGGGGTGGCGCAGGACGGCGCGGTCGTCTACGCGCCGTCATCGTCCGGCGCCGGGCTGTACGTCCTGGGCCACGATTCGGTCTGGTGGGTGAACGCGCTGGGGATGGTGACGATCCTGGGCACGATGTTGGGGGTGCTCGTGCACGCGGGGTTGCGCTGGCGGGCCGCGCGGAACGGGGCTGGAGGCCGCGTGCCGAGGGGCCGCCCGGTCTACATGTACTCCGCGTACGAGCGCGTCTGGCACTGGCTCCAGGCGCTGGCGATCCTGCTGCTGCTCTGGACCGGCATCGAGATCCACGTCGTACGCTTCGGCGTGCTGGACTTCGCCGCCGCGGTCCGGGCCCACAACATCCTGGGCTTCCTGGTGGTGGCCAACGCGCTCGTGGCCGCGTTCTATCACCTGGCGAGCGGGGAGATCCGCCACTACCTGCCGCACCCGCGGGGCTACTTCGACCAGGCGATCCACCAGGCACGGTACTACCTGCGCGGCATCTTCCGGGGCGAGCCCCACCCGTTCGAGAAGCGGCCGGACCGCAAGCTCAACCCGCTCCAGCAGGCGACGTACCTGGTCATCCTGAACGTGCTGCTGCCGCTCCAGGTGATCACGGGGACGCTGATCTGGGGGGCGCAGCGCTGGCCCGCCGTGGACGGCTGGCTGGGCGGCCTCACGTTCCTGGCCCCGCTTCACACGCTGGGAGCGTGGCTCTTCGCCGCGTTCCTGCTGATGCACGTGTACCTGACCACCACAGGACCCACGCCGACCGCCAACCTCCGGGCCATGGTGGTGGGTTGGGAGCGCACCGAGACGACACGGCCGGACACGGCATGAAGACGACCGCGAAGTACACCGATCCCTACGTGGCGGGCCTCCTGCTCGGCCTCGTGCTCTTCGTCGCCTATTTCCTGGCTGGCACCGGCCTGGGCGCGTCCGGCGGACTGGCGCGCGTGGTGGTGGCGGGCCAGGACCTGCTCGCGCCCCGGCACGTGGACCGGGTCGGCCACCTGGTCGAGATGGCCGGCGGGGAGGCCAACCCGCTGGACCACTGGATCGTGTTCATCACGCTGGGCACGCTCCTGGGCGGGTTCGTGAGCGCACTGTTCCACGGCCGGCTGAAGGTCGAGACGCAGAAGGGCCCGCGGATCTCGAACCGGACGCGCTGGGCCATGGCACTGGCGGGCGGCGTTTTCATGGGTTTCGGCGCCCGCCTGGCGCGGGGCTGCACCTCCGGCCAGGCGCTGTCCGGCGGCGCCGTCCTGTCCGTCGGCTCGTGGGCGTTCATGCTCGCGGTCTTCGCCGGTGGCTACGCCCTGGCGTACTTCGTCCGCCGACTCTGGACCTGACCGGAAAGGACGGTGATTCGTGGCTCCCTTCGATCTGGTCGGCGCCCTCGGGAAGTTCGGCGCGTACGGGATCTACCTGCTGATCGGCGTCGGCTTCGGCGCCGCGCTCGAGATGGCCGGCTTCGCCAATGCCCGCAAGCTGGCCAACCAGTTCTACCTCAAGGACATGACGGTGCTGAAGGTGATGTTCACCGGGATCGTCACCGCCATGGTCCTGATCTTCCTGACCTCCGCCGCCGGCCTCCTGGCGTTCAACGACGTGTACGTCCCGCCCACGTACCTGTGGCCGGGTATCCTGGGGGGGCTGATCATGGGCGTCGGGTTCATCCTGGGCGGCTTCTGCCCCGGCACCTCGCTCGTGGCCGTGGCCAGCCTCAAAGTCGACGGCGTCCTGTTCCTGCTCGGCACGATGGCCGGCGTGTTCGTATTCGGTGAGACCGTCGCCCTGTTCGACGGGTTCTGGTACTCCTCGTATCTCGGCCGCTTCCTGCTCCCGGACCTCCTCGGCCTCTCCACGGGCGCCACGGTGCTCCTGGTCGTGGCCGTCGCGCTCGGCGCGTTCTGGCTCGCCGAAAAGGCCGAACGGGCATTCGGCGACGTCCGTGACGTCCGCGCCCGCCGCGCGCCCGTCCGCCTGGCCGGCGCCGCCGCCCTCGCGGTCCTGGCGCTCGTGGTCACCGGCATGGGCCAGCCCACGCCGATGCAGAAGTACGAGACGATGGACGGCATGGACGCGCTCCTCGAGCGGCGCGAGGTCCAGATCGACGCCGGCGAGCTGGTCCAGGTCGCGACCAACCGCCAGATCCGGCTCAACCTCCTGGACGTCCGCTCCGAGCGCGACTTCAACCTCTTCCACCTCCTGGACGCGCGGCGGGTCGAGATGGAGGCGCTGGAGCGGGGTCGCCTGACGCGGGAGCTGCTGGACGAGCCGGCCAACACCGTGACGGTCCTGGTCTCGAACGACGAGGTCGGCGCCACCCGCGCGTGGAAGCTGCTGACGGGCGAGGGGATCATGAACGTCTACATCCTGGAGGGCGGGATCAACGGCTGGCTGGACCGTTTCGCCGTGGACGGCGCGTGCGAGGGGTGCCGTCGAGTGGACGGCCCCGTCGCGGACGACGAGCTGGCGTGGCGGTTCGAGGCCGCCCTCGGCGCCACCCGGCCGATCGCCGACCCGGACCTGTTCGCCGATATGGCGTTCGACTTCGAGACGAAGGTGGAGTTGGAGGCGGGCGAGCGGCCGGCCGGCGGCTGCGGCTGACGGCGCGCGACCCCGGACCGACCGACGGCCCTCCGTCCTTCAGGCGGCGTGCAGCTCGATCCCGGTTTCCACCGCCGTCCGCACGATCCCGATCTCCTCGGACTTGCGGGCGAACTCCTCCGGGGTGTAGCAGAGGACGTCCATACCGAAGGGCGCACCGATCGCCTCCAGCACAGCCACCGGCCGGTCCAGCCACCGCATGTCCCGGAAGGACTCGGCCACCACGACGAGGTCCAGGTCGCTGTAGCGGTGGGGCTCGCCGTGGACGCGGGAGCCGAAGGCCAGGACGCGCGTCGGACTGAACCGTTCGACGATCACCGGGAGGTGCTCATCGATGAACGCCTTCAGGCGCGGGTCCGTTCTCGCAGCCACTGGAAGATCTCCTCGGCCGCGGCGACCTTGGCTTCAGCCGTCGGCCGGTCGTAGACCTCGTACGGCACGCCGTTCGCCGCGTCCGGATAACGCGCGGCCGTGTAGTCGACGTTCAAATAGACGAGTCGGGGCCGCAGCTCAATGGGCGCTTCGAGCGCGTCGCCGAGCTCGGTGAGCGAGTGGGTCCAGGGCGCGCCCTCGCCGCGCTCGTGAAGCCACAGCGCCTTCAGGTACTTCTCGACCGACTGGCAGCACAGGAAGGCGCAGACCTCGTACGCCTCGATGGTGATGTTCTTCGCGGCGTTCTCCAGGTCCCGCTCCGCCTGACGGATGAGTCGCTCGACCTCGGTGCGCATGACGATAGGATGCCCCTGCGGCAGCCCCCGCGCAACGAGGGCGCGGGGATGAGGACCGGTTCGCGGTGCTGGCGGATGTCTCCGCGCTGCTCGGCACGGAC
>JBKGZE010000319.1:0-3620 GCA_046545735.1 Gemmatimonadota bacterium
GCCCAGCTCCGCCTCGAACCGGCGGCGCCGCTCCTGCAGCGCACGGGAACGCGACGGCGCGGCGGCCTCCCGCAGCTTCCGGTGCTCCTCCGGCGACAGCTCCGGCCCCCGCTCCCCGGCCGCTCCAGCTCTATCTCCGGCCGGCCCGGCCCCCGGGCCGGCGGGCTCCTCACCCTTCGCCTTTCTCGCCCAGGTGTCGCGCAGGGTGACGATCCGGTTGAAGACCAGCCGGTCGCCGGAGGATTCCTCCTCGTCGCTCATGAAGTAGCCGAGCCGCTCGAACTGGTACCGGCTGCCGGCCGGGTCGTGGGCGACGACGGGCTCGACCCGAGCGCCGTCCACCACCACGAGCGAGTCCGGGTTCAGGAAGTCGGTGAACTCGCGGCCGCGGGCGTCGGCTTCGGCGTCCGGGTCGGGGACGCGGAACAGCCGGTCGTAGAGGCGCACCTGGCACGGGACCGAGCGCGCGGCGTCCACCCAGTGGATCGCGCCGCCCACCTCCCAGTCCTCCGGCGCCGGACCCTCGAGGCTGCCGGGGGCGTGAGTGCAGCGGAGCTCGCGGATGGCGCCGTTGTCGTCGTGGATGACCTGGTCGCAGCGGATCACGTAGCCGTGGCGCAGGCGGACGGCCCGGCCCGGAGCCAGGCGGCGCCAGCCGGCGGGCGGCTCCTCGACGAAGTCGTCGGCCTCGATGAACAGCTCGCGGGAGAGGGGGACCGGCCGCGAGCCCTCGCGCGGCACGTCGTGCGGCCAGGAGCTGGCGTCGAGCGTCTCGCCCTCGCCCTCCGGATAGCTCGTGAGCACCACGCGGAGCGGGCGCAGCACGCACAGCCGGCGCGGCGCCCGCGTGTTCAGGTCGTCGCGGATCGCGTACTCCAGCTTGCCGATGTCCACGCGGCTGTGGGTCTTGGCGATGCCGAGCATGTCCCAGAACGCCCGGATCGACTCTGGCGTCACCCCACGCCGCCGGAGCCCGGCGATGGTGGGCATCCGGGGGTCGTCCCAACCGCCCACGTGGCCCTCGCGGACCAGCGTGAGCAGCTTCCGCTTGCTCATCACCGTGTAGTCCAGGTTGCCCCGGGCGAACTCGTACTGCCGCGGCCGCGTGGCCAGCCCGCTGTTCTCCACGATCCAGTCGTAGAGCGGCCTGTTGATCTCGAACTCGAGCGTGCACAGCGAGTGGGTGACGTCCTCGAGGGCGTCTTCGAGGGGGTGGGCGTAGTCGTAGAGCGGGTAGATGCACCAGTCGTCGCCCGTCCGGTAGTGGCTGGCGTGCCGGATCCGGTACAGCACCGGGTCCCGCAGCAGCATGTTCGGCGACGCCATGTCGATCTTCCCGCGCAGCACGTGGGCGCCGTTCTCGAACTCCCCTGCCCGCATCCGGCGGAACAGGTCCAGGCTCTCGTCGACCGGACGGTCCCGGTACGGGCTCGGCGTGCCCGGCTCCGTGACGGTGCCGCGCCCCTCCCGGATCGCCTCCTCGTCCTGGCTGTCGACGTACGCCTTCCCTTCCCGGATCAGGTGCTCCGCGATCTCGTACATCGCCGGAAAGTAGTCCGAGGCGAAGTACAGGTGCTCGCCCCAGTCGAAGCCGAGCCACGCCACGTCGCGCTTGATCGACTCGACGTAGGCCATGTCCTCCGTCTCCGGGTTCGTGTCGTCGAACCGGAGGTGGCAGCGGGCGCCCGGAACCTCGTCGGCCAGCCCGAAGTTGAGGCAGATCGACTTCGCATGCCCGATGTGCAGGAACCCGTTCGGCTCCGGCGGGAAGCGGGTCACCACGCGGCCGCCGTGCCGGTCCGCCCGGAGGTCCTGCGCGATGATCGTCCGGATGAAGTCACGGCCCTCCAGCGCCTCGGCCACCCCCTCCGCACCCCGCTCCGCCCCGCTCGACTCCATAGCGTTCTCCTCGTTTCGTCGGCACACGACGCCCCGCCGGCCGCTGCAGGCGCCGGAGCACAAGGTAACGCGGCGCCCGAGCCCCCGGGAGAGCCGATCGGTCCCCGTATTGCATCCCAGCCCCCCCATGGCCGGCCTCGTCCAGGTCGGCTGCGACCGCTTGGCTGACGCCCTCGTGAACCGGGAGGAAGGCATGGCCTGGAACGACGCCGGACGCACGGAAGTGGGCCGGTCCACATGGCTCTGGGGGATCGTAGGCCTCGCCGCCCTCATCCTCGTCCTCGTCTGGATGTGGCCCGACGTGGACGAAGCCGGGTACGCGGAGACTGAGCGTGTCGAGGAGGTCACGCCGGCCACCACGCCGGAGCCGACGGAGCCCGAGGGCGCCATCGGGCCGGCGGCGCCGCGCCTGGCACTGGAACAGGTCCTGGCCGATCCGGAGCAGTACGTCGGCACCACCTTCTCGGACACCGAGATGCGGGCCGTCGAGGTGCCCACGGACCGGGGCTTCTGGATCGAGGAGAACGGGAACCGGCTCTTCGCCGTGATCATCGACCGCCCGGCCGAGGAGCCGAAGGACATCAACCCGGGGGCCACGCTCCGGGTCGAGCATGGGACGTTCCGGGACCCGTCCTACCTGCCGCGCCTGCAAGGCGCTCCCCTGGATGAAGACACCCGCCGGATCGCTGAGGACCAGCCGATCCTCCTGGTGGTGGACGAGCGGAACATCGAGGTCCGCCAGGCCGGGGAGCCCCAGCCCGGCACCGATCCGGCCGAGGGCGTCGGCGGCGGCTGAGCCCGAGGGCCTGAGCCCGAGGGCCTGAGCCTCACCGGTGAGCCCTGACCCGACCGCGGAGCCCTGAGCCGGGGGACGGACCCGGCCAACCGTCCCGGACCCCGATTGCCCGAAGTCGCGCGGGGCACGAGGTTCCGAGGCATGCGTACCCGGAAGCTCGTCGTCGCCGCACTCGCAGCGCTCCTGTTCGGCGCCGCGCCGGACGCCGTTCGCGCCGGCGCAGGGCCACACGCCTCCCGCGCCGTCCACCCGGCCGCCCCCCAGGCCATCACGGCCGACAGCCTCCGACTCTTCCTCGTCACGTTCGGACCCGGCGCCGCCGTGTGGGAGCGCTTCGGCCACAACGCGCTCTGGATCCACGACCCCATGGCCGGCACCGACGTGGCCTACCATTACGGGATCTTCGACATGAGCGAGGAGGGCTTCATGGTGAAGTTCCTCCAGGGCCGGATGTTCTACTCCATGGGCAGCGCCAACGCGCCGGCCATGCTGGACGTGTACCGGCGGTACGGCCGCGACGCCACGATCCAGGAGCTGCGCCTCACGCGGGACCAGATCGGCGAGCTCGAGGCCTTCCTCCAGTGGAACCTGCTGCCGGAGAACCGGATCTACCGCTACGACTATTTCCGCGACAACTGCTCCACCCGGATCCGCGACGCCCTCGACCGCGTGCTGGGCGGGACCGTCCGCGAAGCGCTCGCGCCGCTCCCCTCCACGCTGACGTATCGGGGCCAGGCGGTGGCGCTCACCGCCGAGGACCAGGTCCTCACCACCGCCATGGACCTCGGGCTCGGGCCGCTGGCTGACCAGCCGATCAGCCATTGGGAGCTCGCGTTCATCCCCATGCGCCTGCGCGACGACCTCCGGCGGGTCGCCGTCGAGCGCGACGGCGTTCGGATCCCCCTCGTCGCCGCCCAGCGACACC
>JBKGZE010000320.1:0-3604 GCA_046545735.1 Gemmatimonadota bacterium
GGGTCGGCGCGCCCGCTCCGCGCGGCGGTCGTGGCTCCACGGGGCAGCGAAGCGGCCGCGACTCGGCGGCCGTGGCCCCACGGGCAGCGAAGCGGCCGCGACTCGGCGGCCGTGGCCCCGCGGGCTCAGCACTCGACCAGCGACCGCGTCACGGCGACGAGCACCCTCCCGGGCTCCTGTGCCAGCTGTTTCCATGTGAAGCGCAGCACACGGACACCCGCCTCGGCAAGAAGGATGTCCCGGCGATGGTCCCGCTCGAAGGCGGCCCGGGAGCCGTGAAAGCGGAACCCGTCGATCTCCACGACGAGACGGGTCGAGGGCCAGTGGAAGTCGACCTCGATGCCGGCGACCCGCACGTTCACCCGCGGCGCGGGTAGGCCGTTACGGCGAATCAGGTGCAGAAACGTCGTCTCGGCCTCCGACCGGGTGTAGGCCGGCCCGCCGGACCGATCCAGCAGCGCCCGCAGCACTCCCGCGCCGGCGCGCCGTGGGTATCGCTCCAGGAGTCGCACGAGATCGTCGGACCCCACCAGCCCCTCGCGCATTGCACGCGCCACCAAGCGCTCCAGCGTCCGCGGTGCCAGCGTTGCGGCAAGGTCGAGGAGCGTGCGAGCGGGTGTGGTGAACGGGATGGAGTCCACGCTCGTCGCCTCGTCCGGTTCGAGCCGCGCCGTCCGGTGCACTTTCACCCACGGACCAGGCGACCGGTACCCGCCCCGGATCGTCACATGCACCGGGGCCTGCGGCCGGGACGCCACTCGCACGATCCCGCCCACCGCGGCCGCGCTCCCGTGGCTCAGTACGGGACCGCTGGGGGCGGGGATCCGGCGCTCGCCGCACGCCAGGCCTCGCCTTTCACCACAGGCCAGCACGGCTGCCATCTCCCGCCATCGCGGCGCCCGCACCGGACCCACCCGGTAGACCCCGCGGAAAACGCCCTCCATGCGACACCGCCGCAACCGATCGTCGACGCTGTGGGCCGGAATGCCGGCGCCAAGAAGCTGCGAGCGCGTGACGACGCCGTGCTGCCGCGCCGCGAGGGCGTCGATCACGGCGTCCACCGAGGGCGGCCGCGATGCCGGGGCACCGGGCCGCACATCGGGGGCGCCCGACCATCCGGAGGCGCCCCGCGGTGCGTCCAGCTTCCCCGCCGACCCGACCCGACCGCTTTGCTGACCACCTTCCGAGCTGGGTGCAGGATTCACGGGCATATTCCTCGTTTCGGCTGCACCCGTCCGGCGGCCAGGGGACGCGCGCTGCCTCAGCGAGCATTATTCCGGTCCCGGCTGCACTCGTGTTCGCAGCGCGTCAGAGTGCAGCCGAGTCGGTGCAGGCCAGCCGCCGACCGACAAGGTGCGCGCCCGGATGGGGCGGATCCATGGCGGAATGGGCCGATGTCCATCCAGTGGTATCCACCCTCGCCCGAGCCTTCCGCAGCCTTCCGCGCGGCATCCGCGTTTCCGCGGTGAACTGGACACAGCATCCCGGAGCCCCTCAGATCGACCACACACAGGCCGGGGCTCCTCAGAGGCCGGGGCTCCTCAGAGGCCGGGGCTCCTCAGAGGCCGGGGCTCTCAGAGGCCGGGAACGTTCACACGGCGGGGCTCTTCACAGGCCGCGGCTCCTCAGAGGCCGCATACCTCACACGCAGGAGCCATCTCCTCTCGCAGCATGTCCCGGAGCCTGGCTCGGGCCCGGAAGAGCTGGCTCTTCGACGTGCCTTCCGCCACACCCAGCGCGTCGCCGATGTCGGCGTGTGTCCAGCCTTCCACGTCGTGCATCCAGAGGACCCGTCGCATGCCGCCGGGGAGCGACGCCACGGCCCGGCTCAGCTCCATCCGCAGCTCGATCGGCTCGGGTGACGTGGCGTCGGGCGGGCGCCAGCACTCTTCCAGCAGCTCGTTCCGCCGCTTGCTCGCCCGGCCTCGCCCCAGCACCACGTTCCGGACAATCGTGTGAAGCCAGGACCCGAACTCCGACTCGCCGCGAAAGCTGCCGAGTCCACGGTACGCCTTCAGCCAGCTCTCCTGGCAGAGGTCGTCCACTGTATCCGGGTCGGCCACCCAGCGCTGCACCAGTCGGCGCACGTGGCCGGCGTGCTCCGTGTAAAGCGCGAGAAACGCAGTCTCGTCGCCGCTCCGCGCGGCGGTGAGCAGAGCTGTATCCATCCGTGCGTCGGGGTACGGGGTCTCCCTGCCCGACGGCGGGAGGGGCCGCCGGGTTTCAGCCCCTTCGGGGTGCAGCGCTCGTACCCGGGGCGGTGGTCCTCTGGAAATTGTTGGGACACACCACGTTACATGATTCCGCCTCCCAGGCCCGCGACGCCGGGGTGTCCGGATGCGGGACGACGACGGTGCGGGTCCGGGACTCAGTCGTCCTTCATGGTGAACCAGATGATGATGAGGGCACCGATGATGAGGATCGTCCAGGCCGCGGGGTGCAGGATCATAGGGGTTCGCCGGTGGAGCTGTTCGGATGGATGCATCGCCTCACCGGGCGCGCCGCGCAAGGCCGCGCGGGCGCGGGAGCCCCGGGACCGCTCGATCTCGCTGAACGCGACGGGGCTCCAGCGCAAGACCGCGCGGGGCGGGAGCCTCGGGGCGGGAGCCTCGGGGCGGGAGGCACCGATGCGCGCGGGGCGCCTGCACCGGGTGGTGCCGACGCCCCGTCACGTGACCGGCAGCGGCGAGTTCCGCGCCGCGGTTCGGCAGCGGCGAGTTCCGCGCCCCGGTTCGGCAACGGCGAGTTCCGCGCCGCGGTTCGGCTGCGGCGAGTTCCGCGCCGCGGTTCGGCAGCGCGGCCAGGGCCGCGGCGCGCCCGTTCGCTGCGGCGCCTACCAGATCTTCACGCGCTTCTCCGGCGGGATCCACATGCCGTCGCCGGGCTTCACGTCGAAGGCCTGGTAGAACTCGGGCATGTGGGCGACGATCCCGTTGGTGCGGTACTCGCTGGGCGAGTGGGGACCGTTCATGATGCTGTTCCGGAGCTCGGCCTCGGTGTAGAGGCGGCGCCAGATCTGGGCCCAACCCATGAAGAAGCGCTGGTCGCCCGTGTATCCGTCGATGACCGGTGCCTCGCGGCCGTCTAGCGAGAGCCTGTACGCCTTGTAGGCGACGGCCACACCGCTGAGGTCGCCGATGTTCTCGCCGAGGGTCAGCTCACCGTTGAGGTGCAGCCCTTCGAGCGGTTCGTAGCCGGCGTACTGCTCCACCAGGACCCGGGCGCGGGCCTCGAACGCGGCGGCGTCCTCGGGCGTCCACCAGTCCCGGAGGTTGCCGTCGCCGTCCGACTTCCGCCCCTGGTCGTCGAAGCCGTGGCTGATCTCGTGGCCGATCACCGCGCCGATGGCGCCGTAGTTGACCGCGTCATCCGCAGCGAGGTCGAAGAAGGGCGGCTGGAGGATGGCGGCCGGGAACGCGATCTCGTTGCGGACGGGGTTGTAGTAGGCGTTGACCATGTACGGCGGCATGCCCCACTCGTGCGGGTCGATGGGCCCGCCCAGGTCGGCCACCATGTCGGCGTACGCGAACGCCCGGACGCGGCGGAGGTTGTCCATGAGGTCGCCTTCGGCGATCTCGAGCCTCGAGTAGTCCTCCCAGACCTC
>JBKGZE010000321.1:0-3595 GCA_046545735.1 Gemmatimonadota bacterium
AGCCCTACCAGGCGCAGGTCGGCCGCGTCCGCGGCTGAGCCGGGCAGCGCGCAGCCGCCGGCCGGCCCGCGCGGCTGCCCACCCGTGGACGGTAGATCGCGGGATCGCCCGGCCCGTCCCCGCGGGCGGCCGGGTCGATCGGCCATTGTGGCCATCCGCCATCCCCCTTGCGTGCGGTCGGTGGACCGACGTACTGTGTCTTCGGCGTATGTTCGGTACACGCCGGTAGACCGTTTCGAACATGCGCATGTCCCGGTGCGCCCTTCCATGGTTGGCGGGAGGCCGGCATATTCCGCGAGACGATCCGAACTCCCCACATAGACAGGTAGGCGATGGTGGTGGCCGAGCTGACGAAGGAGAAGGAAAAGGCCCTGGACGTGGCGATCAAGCAGATCGAGCGAGCGTACGGGAAGGGCTCGATCATGCGGATGGGCACGGACGGCGCGAAGATCGAGGTCGCCACGATCAGCACGGGGGCCATCAACCTGGATGCGGCGATCGGGATCGGCGGGATCCCGCGGGGTCGGATCACGGAGATCTACGGTCCGGAGTCGAGCGGGAAGACCACGTTGTGTCTGCACGTGATCGCGAACGCGCAGAAGGGCGGCGGGGTGGCGGCGTTCGTGGACGCGGAGCACGCGCTGGACATCGAGTATGCGCGGAAGCTGGGCGTGGACGTGGACAACCTGCTGGTGAGCCAGCCGGACACGGGGGAGCAGGCGCTGGAGATCACGGAGGTGTTGATCCGGTCCGGGGCGGTGGACGTGGTGGTGATCGACTCGGTGGCGGCGCTGGTCCCGCGTGCGGAGATCGAGGGTGAGATGGGCGACAGCCACGTCGGCCTCCAGGCCCGCCTGATGAGCCAGGCGCTCCGGAAGCTCACGGGTGCGGTGAACCGGTCGCGGACGTCGGTGGTGTTCACGAACCAGATCCGTGAGAAGATCGGGGTCATGTTCGGGAACCCGGAGACCACCACGGGGGGTCGGGCGCTGAAGTTCTACTGCAGTCTGCGGATGGACATCCGTCGGATCGGGGCGATCAAGGACGGGCAGGAGCTGGTGGGGAACCGGACGCGGGTGAAGGTGGTGAAGAACAAGATGGCGCCGCCGTTCCGGCAGGCCGAGTTCGACATCATGTACAACGAGGGGATCAGCCACCAGGGTCTCCTGGTGGACCTCGGGGACGAGCTCGGGATCGTGGACAAGGCGGGCGCGTGGTACTCGTACGGCGAGATGCGGCTCGGCCAGGGCCGGGAGAACGCCAGGGCGTTCCTGAAGGAGAACCCTGAGATCGCCGAAGAGATCGAGCGGCGCGTGCGGGGCGAGCTCGGGATGACCCACGGGCAGGCGGCGGCCGAGGATCCGGACGAGGACGCGGAGGCGTAACCGGGGCGGGCGTCATCCGGCGGCCAGCTCGGGGCCGCGGTTCACCCGCAGACGGGCGACGTACTGGACGTCCAGGTCGTCGCGGAGCACACCGTAGACTGTGTCGCCCGCGAAGAGCATGGGCGTGAAGCGGGGCGGCATCTCGACGACGCCGAGGAACCGGCCCTCGCGGTCGAAGACCTCCCAGGACGCGCTGCCCATGTCCATGATGTCGAAGGTCCCGCCCTGCTCGGTCATGTCGTCGGGCGTCTGGAGCCGCTGGAGCCACAGGGTGCCGTCGGGGCCGCCGAGCAGGTTGGCATAGGCCGGGTAGTGCTCGGCGAAGCCGAGGCCCTGGGTCAGGACGCCCATGGCTTCGGCCGGGACGCCCTGGTCCCTCCAGAGTCCTTCGAAGATCCGGCGGTACTCCGCTTCGTCGTTGTCGGAGACCGGGCGACGCTCGACCGCTTTCCGGATCACGCGCTCGAGGTCACCCTCCGGCGAGTAGACCTGGAGGCTGTATTCGGAGTTCACGCCGAAGAAGAGCCGGCCGTCCGGGGCGATGGTCCACATGGCCTCGGGCTCGAAGATCCGGAAGCTCGGCCGGCCGCCCACGAACGAGACCGTCTCACCCACGGGCATGTCCAAGACGGTGTCGACGACCGCGCCGGTGCGGTCCCGGCGGAGGAGGAGGTTTCTGGGCTCGACGTCCTCCTGACCTGGCAGCTGCATGACCATGGCCTGCTGCAGCAGGTCGGAGTCGGGGGTCTCCATCCACTTCGCCGAGATTCCCTCGGTCATGGCCACGGGGAAGCTTCCGACGGGCTCGCCGGTCGGTGCGTAGACGTTCACGCGCTGCTGCGCGAGGTCGGGGACCCGGACGGTGTCGCCAGGTCCGACGAAGATCGGCCCCGCGCCCTGGCTCAGCTCGCCCGGTCCGGAGCCCGCCGTTCCGATGGTGAGGAGATACTCGCCGTCGGCCCCGAACACGCGCACCTCGCTCGCCTGCTGGTCGACCACGTAGATCCGGCCGTCCTCGCCGACATCCATGCCGGAGATCTGGCCGAACTGGTATTCCGGCTCCCCTTCGGCGGCCCCGATGACCAGGTCCTGCGCTACGGTCCAACCCCCGCCTCGTCCCCAGAGCCCGGCGTCGGTGCTGACCACGATCGGCACTCCGGCACTGTCCTCGACGGTTCCCCGCCACTCGCCCTCCTCGGCGCCGCAGCCCGCGAGCGTGAGCGATGCGAGCGCAATACCGACCGGCGTGTTCGGCCTCTTCATCCCGATTCTCCCTGGCTGGTTCGGACTGTACTCGATTCGAGATCGTGGGGTATACGAGGGGCGAGCACAATGGCTTCACAGCGGGCGCCGCGCCCGGGACGTGATCGCCGGGACGTGACGCCGGTCCGCGACCGGGGGTCGCCGCCGGGTTGGCCCTGGGTCCGCGGATGGTTCGCGGATGGTTCGCCGCTGGATCACGCTGGTTCAGCTTCGCATCACCCGCCCGATCGCCTATATTGCGCGGTTGGCCATCCGGCCGCTCCACGAGATTATACGAGAGCATGACGGCACGCGAGATACGGCAGACGTTCCTGGACTTCTTCGAGCGCGAGGGTCACGAGATCCGGCACAGCTCGCCGCTCGTCCCGAAGAACGACCCCACCCTGATGTTCGTGAACGCGGGGATGGTCCAGTTCAAGGGGGTCTTCCTGGGGGAGGAGGACCCGGGGACGAAGCGGGCCACCACGTCGCAGAAGTGTCTGCGGGTGAGCGGCAAGCACAACGACCTCGAGGAGGTGGGGCGTACAGCCCGGCACCACACCTTTTTCGAGATGCTCGGCAACTTCTCGTTCGGCGACTACTTCAAGCGGGACGCCATCGACTTCGCGTGGCGTCTGTTCACGGAGGAATACGGCCTCCCGAAGGAGCGGCTGTGGGCCACCGTCCACTACTCGGACGACGAGGCGTACGAGTTGTGGCGGGAGGTGGCGGGGCTGCCCGAGTCCAGGATCCACCGACTGGGGGACAAGGACAACTTCTGGCAGATGGGCGACACGGGCCCGTGCGGGCCGTGCAGCGAGATCCATTACGACATGCGGCCCGAGGGCGAGCGGGGGACGGACCTCACCGCCGAGGAGTTCGAGGCGAAGGGCGAAGCGGGCGAGTTCCTGGAGCTCTGGAACCTGGTCTTCATGCAGTACAACCGTGACGCCGAGGGCGAGTTGCAC
>JBKGZE010000322.1:0-3594 GCA_046545735.1 Gemmatimonadota bacterium
TGCATACTCCTCTACACCCAGAAGCCCGCGGCCCAGCTCGCGGAGCTCGATGCCAGGATCGGGATCTTCTCAACCGGGTGGCGCGAGCGAACGTTCTCCCGCTGCATGGTCTGCAACACGCCCCTGGCGCCAGCCACCCACGCCGAAGTCCGGGACGACCTCCCCGATGACGTCCGCGACGACCCCCGCGTGCGGTCCGCCGGGTTCCGGCGATGTCCCGGCTGCGGCCGCGCGTACTGGGAAGGCAGCCACACCCGCCGGATGCGACGCTGGCTGGAGCGCGTGGCCGACCGGTCGGAGGGCTGAGCGCCGCTGCGGCCCGACGCGGGGCGGAAAAGGCTAGCCGAAGCGCGAAATCCGTAGTGAGGTCGGACCGTCGCGAGCGTCCGTCGAGCGGCGGTCGGGCTGTGCCATCCTCCGGTCCACCAGACGGTTGCGCGGGCGAGGCCGGCGCTGGTCCGCTTCTCGCCCGCTGCCCGGAGGCAGTCGGCGCCGCGGGCTCACCGGGCGCCTGGATCCATTCCGCAGCGTCGCCCCGGAGGAACGCATGCAGCGTAGCCGGACCGGCCGATACACGCTTCTTCTCGCGGCGGTGGCCCTCGCGGCCTCGACGCTCCCAAGCCACGCACAGGACGCCAGGACCGGGCTCGCCCTGCTCGGCGGCGGATCCTTCCACACGGACCTGACCCCCGGATTCGTCGAGCCGACCGTCTTCGAGCCCGGCTGGATCGCGGGCGTTCAGGCGGAGGCGTGGCTCGGCGGGGGCCGGACGGGGCTCCGCCTGAACGGGCTCTTCACACAGCGGATGCTCGAAAGCGCCGCAGGCGACTACAACGTACGCGCGGCCGACCTCGACCTGCTCGTCCGCATCCTGCCCGTGAGGCCCGAGCGCCTGTTCGCGCCGTATGCGGTGGTGGGGGTCGGCGCCACCCGCTACGCGGGCCTGGCCGGCAGCCCCGTCCTCGCGGACGGCGCGTACGGCGGAGACCCCGTGATCCGCGGCCACGTCCTGGCGGGACTCGGGGCCGACCTCCTGTCCGGCCGCCGGGCCGGGCTGCGTGTCGAAATCGCCGACCAGGTCGTCCTGCCGTCCATCGGAGAAAGCCCCACCGCCACCGGCCTCCCCACGAGCCATGGACTCATGGTCACCGCCGGGATCCAGCTCCGGATGGGTCGGCTCGGACCGGACCCGGTCCCGGCCGGGCGCCAGTACCGCGAGCCGCTCGCCGGCGCCAGCCCCGAGCCCGCCCCTGCCGCGAAGCCCGAGCCCGCCCCCGCCGCGAAGCCCGAGCCCGCCCTTGCGGGGAAGCCCGGGTCCGCGGCCGAGAACCCGGCGGAGCGAGTCGCGCCGCCGACGTTGCAGCGGCCGCTGGGCCAGCAGGTCGAGTCGGCCGCGGACCGGGAGCCCGTCGCCCCGGCGGAGCGGCCGCCGGCTTCCGAGGCGGAGTCGGAGGCGCTCTACACCGTTCAGATCGGCTCGCTGGTGGAGGCGGCCACGGCGAAGCGCTGGGCCGAACGCCTGGGCGAGCGCGGCATCCCCGCCTGGCTCCTGCACTCCCAGGTGGCGGGCCAGCCGGTGAGCCGCGTGCGGGTGGGCGCCCTCCGGTCGGAATCGGAGGCCCGGGGCCTGGCCGTCGCCCTCGAGCGGGAGTACGGCTGGGACGTCCGGGTGGACCGCGTGGCCGCCGGCGAGCTCATCCCCGGCGACGCGGTTCGGCGAACCACGGAGTTCCTGGGCCGACAGTAGCTCGCCCCCGGGCCGGGCCCGGGTCGGACCGGGGACGCCTCCATCTCTCCCCGAGAAGGCCCCGCCGGGGGATCAGCCTACCGGGCCCTGTCCGGTGGGGCCGCCCGCGCCCGGCTCGCCGGGCCCGCGCTCCGGCCCGGCGCCCGGCTCGGCGCCCGGCTCGGGGATCGCCTCCGGTCCCGGCTCCTCGTCGGACACGTCCGGCTCCGCGTCGGACACGTCCGGCTCCGCGCCCCGCGCCTCGGAGTGCGTGGTCTGCCCCGTGGGCGGGAGCGTGGCCTTCGGCCCCTTCTCGTCCTGTCGCGCGGCGCGCTCTTCCAGGTCCTTCCTGAGCTCGGCGATCCGCGCCTGGAGCTTGCGGAGAATGCCGTCCAGCCGGGGCTGCACGTCGGCCACGAACCGGTCGACGCGCGGCCGCACATCCTCCATGGCGTTGTCGAAGCGGGGCCGGAACTCCTCGACGGCGGCGTCCACACGCCCCTCGAGCTCCTCGAACGCCTTTCTGACCTTCGGCCGAACCTCCTCGAGCGCGGCATCGATGCGGGCTTCGAGGTCCGCGATCGGGTCGCGGCGCGGCTGCTTGTCCTGGCTCTCGTTCACACTGTCCTCCTTCAGAATGCCAGCTTCGTGCGGGTCCGAGTCCCGCCCTCACCCCTACGCAGAACCCCCTTGCGGGTTTCGCGCCGCTGCCTCCGTTGCCACGGCTCTTGCATGACCGGAGCGCCACCCACGCCCGCATCCACGACCACCCAAGAGCCGTCACGCATGGACATGCCCGCCGCCCGCCCCATGGACCTGCTCGCGCTATGCGAGACGATGAAGGCGAACGCGGACGAGGTCGCCCGCGCCATGGTCGACCACTGGCGCACGATCGGTGAGGCCGAGCCGTGGCACCGGCTCCCCGACGACCTCGGCCACGACCACCTGCCACATCTGATCCGCGACCTGGCCGGCGCGGCGCTGTGCACCGAGTTCGACCGCGAGATGTGCCGCCGGGCGGTGCGGACCTCCGCCGCTCACGGGGAGCGGCGCGCCGAGGCCGGACTGGACGACGCTCTGCTGTACCGCGAGTACCACCTCCTGCGCCGGGCGCTCTGGCGGCAGATGAAGCGGGTCCACGGGGAGACGGCCACCATCTACTACGCGGCCATGCGGCTCGACGCCCTGGTCAGCCTGGCCAACGCGGCCGCGCTGCACGGGCTGAATCGCGGCACGCTGGAAGCCGAGGGGCGCTGGCCGCGCGTGCTCGACGCGCTGCTCGACGACTGGCCGCTCCCGAGTGCCTGAGCGCCTATCGCCCCGATTTCCGGCCCCGCTCGATCGGCGACCGGCACAGCGCGCCGGGCGTGCACCCCACCCGTTCAGCGATTCGCCGCCACGGCCGCCCGTGGCCGCGGTGCCCGTGGACGAGCCAGGCTTCGGCGTGCGCCATCTCGTGAAGCAGGGTGTCCTCGAGGGCGGTGCGGTTGGCCGGCCGCAGCAGGTCGGCCGAGATGGCGATCTCGGTCACGGCTCGGGCGCGCTCGTCCGTGGCCGCGGCTCCGCCGGGGCGGGTGCGCGAGCCCCGGGCGCCATGGGCCGCGACGGCCGACCGGTCCGGGCCGTAGCGGATGATCCCGAGGGAGCGGGTCATCCGGCGACTCACCCGGAGCGGGATGTCCGGCAGGCGTCCTCCGAAGCGCTCGTGGTTGAACCGGTCGAAGAGCGCCCGCAGCGGAGCCGTCTCCTTGCCGTTCGTTTTCGCCCGGCGTGGGCACGGCCGCGCCCGGCGGGCCGATGCCAGCCCCCGCCGCGTGCCTTCCCACTCGCGCAGCCGGTCGAGCGCGCGGCGGCTCTCGGCGGAGTCG